>NZ_CAJJIE010000060.1:0-300000 GCF_905187535.1 Streptococcus mitis | reverse complement strand
ACAAGTGGTGCACCAAACAAGATTGGTTCATTTACACCAAAGAAAGTTGGAACTACTGAAGCACGACCGATTGCACGGTTACGTTTAGATTTTGTTAACCACATGAACATGAATGGAACAACCAGTGTCGCACCAGTACCACCCATGGTAACGATAAACATTTGTGTACCAGAAGTAAGAATCTTGTCAGCGTGCATACCTTGTTGGAGAAGGTTCAAGTTGACTTCGGCATTGGCATAGGTAATAGCTGCGATAGCTGGTTCAACGATAGATGGACCATGGATACCAACAAACCAGAAGAAAGCAAAGGCACCAAAGATAATCGTAATACCTAGATAACCATCAGCAGCAGAGAATAATGGTGCAAAGAATTTACCGATTGATTCAGCTACGCTTGCACCAACAAAATGACGAGCTAGTAAATCAAGAGCATAAAGAGAAACAACTGATAGAGTGAATGGAATCACATCTTTAAAAACTTGTGAGATATTTGGTGGAACTTCGTCAGGCATACGAATAGTGACGTTGTTCTTAACACAAACCTTATAGATTGCTACAGTAACAAAGGCAGCAAGGAAGGCTGAAAGCAAACCTTTTGTCCCCAAGAATCCAGTAGCAAGACCATTTTCGATAGGATCAGCTGCCAACATCAACAAACCAACAATTGCTGCCAACAATGTTGACATATAGTTGATTTGATTGGTTTTCTCCATGCTACGGTTTACTGAGTCGGTCAATGACTTAGCTGTTGTACCAGCTACCAAGAGAGCTAGAATCCCCATTGAATAGCTATAAGGTTTCATGAGGAGATTAACAACATCATCAGACCATTTAAAGCCCCATGAGTTTGGTACAAAGGCAATCAAGATAAAGATACTTGAGAAGAGAATAACAGGCATACCTGCAATGAAACCATCACGAATAGCACGAAGATAGATATTACGAGATAATTTCTCAAAGAAAGGTTTTCCTTTCTCGATAAATGCAATTAGTTTATTCATTATTTAACTCCTCTCTTGTAGAGTTCGATTAAATGGTGCATCAAATCTTTTAACAAAATAGTTGTCATCAAGTGATCTTGACCATGCATCATGGTTACGCTATAAGCCAAATCCTCGCCAGCTGCTTCCTTGGTCAATAGACTTGTTTGCGCGTGGTGAGCCTCTGCAATACAGCTACCAGCTTCCTCTACCAGAGCGTCCGCTTTTTCAAAATCACCAGCTTCAGCAGCCTTCAAGGCTTCCAATAGTTTTGAACGAGCGTCGCCAGCATAGGCTACGATTTCAAAACCTAACAATGTTACTTCTTCTCTATTCATGATAGAATTCTCCTTATGTATTTTTAATTAAATTTTTATGACAATAAACGTTGGATATGTAGAACTAGATAAACACGTTCACTTTTATACAAATCAAGACCCGTATGTTGCGTAATCACATCATAGATCTTGGAACCAATCTCGAACGCTTTTGGATAGGATTGTTTGATATGGTCTTCCATATCCAGAAGTGATTGGTTATCATCTCTAGACCTGTCTAAATAATCCAAGAAATAATTCAAATGAATCATAAAGCGATCATAGAAATGGTTATTCTCTTTAGTTCGTTGAATTGCATATTCCTTTAGCACTTCTTCAACATTCCTGAGAATTTCTTTCCTCTTATCAATCGACTCCACAAGTTCCACTTCATTTTCACCTTCGGCATTAATGAAATGATAAGCAATCCGAATAATTTCGTCCTCAGGAAAATGATCCGCTAGCTTCTGACGGTAAATTTCAAATGCTTCATTTGCGATTTGAAAAGCGACAGGATACTTAGTGGAAATATCTGGCAGATTACTATCCTTGTACCTTCCTTGTGCTAGAGCTTGGTAAGAACAGTAAATATGATCTGTCAAGGTTACGTAGAGATACTCTTGAATCGGATAATGATATTTCTTTGATAGCTTATCAATGATTTCATAAGTCACTGTGATAAAATCAAGCGGAACATCTTTTAGGAGAGCCATAAAGTTTTCTCTTGACTCTTCGGTCTTCATCCGAAAGATTTTCTCAACCTGATGTTCAGCAATCAAATCCCCTTTCTTCTTTCCAAATGCAATCCCCTTACCAATCACAATCACTTCTTCTCCTTTATCATTTCTGACAAGCGAGACATTGTGATTCATTGGATTTAGAATTCGATACATGTCAACCTCCTTTTATATCTTAAAGGTATATGAGTACAAAAAATGACCACAAATGAACTAGAAAATAAGCCGATTTCTAATTCACCTGTGATCATGCCTAATATTACTTAGTAACACTCACCTTGTATTAACTTGTGATTTAAGTATAGCACAAGTAAGTTATTTTGTAAACCTTTACATACAACTTTTTTAAAAAATTTTTAGATTCATGTTCCTAACCTAGGAGGACTTGCTTACACGCGTTCTTTCCATGAAGTTGCTGTTGTTTGAAGAACTTTGTTGAGTTCGTCAATGTTTTCAAATCCAGTTGTGCGAAGCCATTCACGTGCTGCTTCTTCACCATCTTTGATGTATGCTTCAACTGATCCAGCCCATGTAGCACGGCCACAAAGAACTCCGTTAAAGTTTGCACCTGATTCATGGGCAAATACAAGAGTATCTTGGAAGAGTTTAGCTGATACACCAGCACTCAAGTAGATGTATGGCAAGTTAGTTGCTTCATCTTGGGCTTTGAAGAAGGCTGCTGCTTCTTCACGTGTGTAAACTACTTCACCTTCAGCGAAGCCTTCAACATATTTAATATTAACAGGAACTTCAACTTTCAATACATCAATGTTAAAGCGTGGGTCTGAGAAGACTTTCATAGCACCAATAACTTTGTGTGGTTTTACTTTCGCATATTCTACAGAACCAGCGTCCGCAATTTTTTCATCGTAAGCAAGGATTTCAAGGAAGAATGGGATATCTTCAGCCACACATTCAGAACCGATGCGTTCGATGTAAGCTTGTTTTTCTTGGTTGAGTTCGTCTGAGCTATCTACGTCATAGTAAAGCAAGAATTTAACTGCATCTGCACCTTCTTCTTTAATACGTTTTGCAGACCAAACATCCAAGCAGTCTGGCAAGCGTTTTGTGCTTGTTGTGTCATAACCTGTTTTTTCATAAGCAAGGAGAAGACCAGCTTTTTCATCAAGAGCTTTAGTTGCTGGAAGTCCATATTCAGGATCAAGAAGCATAGATGAAGCGTATTTAGTCAATTCATCTGCTACCAAAACTTTAAGTTCTTCCATTTGAGCTACAGTTGGTTCTTCTGTTTGGTGTTGAGCCATGAGGCGTTTCAAAGCACCGCGTTGGTCAAATGCAAGAGCTGAGATGATACCATTTTCATCAGAAAGTTTTTCTAAGCGTGCACGTTTTTGTTCTGTTAAAGCCATTTTATACCTCTTTTACTATTAATTGATCATATAGAGCTTGATAGTTGGCCATGTTGACATGACCAGTCATTTTTTCTTGAGCATTGAGCATACCAAGGACATTTGCCTTGATGAGTAATTCTGCATCCGATTCTTTGTGAAGAAGTCCTGAAGAAATTCCTGCCACAGTAGAGTCTCCAGATCCAACAGGATTTACTACCTGAATTCTAGGAATATCTACCTTGTAGAAAGTGTCACCATGTTTGGCAAAGGCACCGTTGGCACCAAGTGAAACGATAATCCATTCAATACCTGCAAACAAAGGTTCTTGAAGTACTTCTTTTAATTCATCCAAATCCTCAGAAACTTCTCTTCCTAGAAGCTGGGACAATTCCTCATTATTTGGTTTGATGACTGTTGGTTTATGTGGTGATTCAAGAACCGCCTGAAGTGCTGCACCAGAGCAGTCCAAAACAACAGGCTTGCCAGCTTGATTAGCAAGTTCTACCAAGCTCGCATAGTAATCAACTGGAAGGCCAGCTGGCAGACTACCTGAGATAGCTACTACTTCAACTGACTCCAAGAGTTTTTTGAAATGTTCCAAAAAGTCTTGACCTTCCTGTTCCAATACTTCAGGACCTTTTTCAAGAACTTCTGTTTGGTTGTCTCCGTGAAGAATAGCGATACAGTTACGAGTTTCTCCCTGAATTGAGAAGAAATCTTTCTTTACTTGATCATCGATATTTTCAACCAAAAACTCACCATGTTTACCACCCACTAAACCAGTAGCAAGAACAGAATCTCCAAATTCTGAAAGTACTCGGGTAACATTGAGGCCCTTACCACCAGCCGTTTTGGTTACATCCACCACACGATTGACAGTATCAATCTTTAACTCATCCAAGGGATAGGAAATATCAATGGATGGGTTCATTGTGACTGTTAAAATCATAGGTCACCTCTTAGTCGTGGTATTCTCCGCGATCCCATTTTTCAAGGAATTCAGTGAAGAAGTTTGCGTCTGTTTGTTGAGCATTGTGACTTTCAAGGTGTTCAATTTTCGCAATCAATTTTTTGTTTTCTTCAGATGGTTTGTATTCAGCATGGATGAAAGCTTCGATGATATCACACATGAGCAATTCACCAGTAATCTTACCACCAAAACCGATAACGTTAGCGTTCAATTGCTCTTTAGCATAAAGAGCTGTTGTCATATCACGAACCAAGGCAGAACGGACACCTGGAACTTTATTTACAGCGTTGTTGATACCAACACCAGTACCACAGATACATACCCCAAGATCAGCTTGACCGCTAGTTACAGCTTCCCCTACTTTTTTACCAAAGATTGGGTAGTGAGTACGTGTATGGTCATATGTACCAAAGTCAATGACTTCATATCCTTTTGATTTCAAAAATTCTGAAACCGCCATTTTTTCATCTGTTACGATGTGGTCACATCCAATTGCAATTCTCATTAGTTATTCCCTCCGATTAATTATATAAATCTAATATCATTTATCCTTACTCAAGAAAAATCAAGATTAGCTTAGGAAGCGAGCTGCGAGCATAACTGAGGTTAGCTAAAGTGAGCTGACGACAGATTATCTTGATTTTTGAAGCGTATTAGCACATTTTGTTCAACATATCGACCCTGATTTGGTGACGTCCACCATCGTATTTACCGTTAACAAATCCTTTAGCGATGTTTTTAGCCAATTCATCACCGACAAGTTGTGCACCCATAGTGATCATACGTGAGTTGTTGTGACCACGAGTCATATAAGCTGAACGTTCGTCAGATACTTCTGCAGCAACCATTCCTTTGATCTTAGTTGCGACCATAAATGGACCAGCTCCATAAGCATCAATCACGATACCAAGGTTTTGTTCTTCTTTGTTTACTTCTGCAGCAACAGCAAGAGTCACATCAACAAAGTCTTGACCTTCAGCTGTAACATCCACAACGTGGAAGTTTTCTTTTTCCAAGAAGTCTTTCACAACTTCTTTCAATCTCAAACCTGCAGCATCTGCACCGATAACAATAGACATATTGTATACTCCTTTTTATTTTTCTAGGCTAGTAAAACCTTTTATATTTAGCAGTTTACCTACAAAAAGTTTTCTAGCAGTTTATTGACAAATTGGATTGAATGAGATGAATGACACCTTATTCAAGTTTAGGAAATCAGTTTCCTAGAAATAATCTTTCTCTACGAAAGAGAATATAACAAGTGATTGTTTGTTTGTGACAAACATCATTTGTTGCTTACAAACATAATATACTCCTATTTCTTAAAAAAGTCAACAATTAATGTTTGTTTTTGTGTTTTTTTAATTAAAAAATTTCGATATCAAAACCAATTTGATCCACTTGACCAGGTTCTAGGAGACGAACATTCTTCTTATCTTCTAGATGATCTCCTTCTTCAAGGGATGTTGACAAGCCAGACCATGGTTCAAAAGCAATGAAAGGTCCTTTATTCAAAGTTGACCATATAATGAGGTTTGGAAACTCTGCAAAACGAACTTTCAATCCCTTATCATGTTTACGAGAACGAAGGGCAATTGTTCTAGATTGCAATTCATCTAAGGTGACTGCATCAGTGCTGAAAAGATCATAGCTGAGGTCTAATTCTTTTTGACCTTCTAGCCATGGACTTCTATCTTGAAAATCAAGCATACCTGTTTCTGGGAAAGGACGTGGAACAGAGCAAGTCTCTTCTTTTTCAAACTCTAGATAATAATCTTCATAGACTTCATCATCAAGCAGAGGACAATTAAATCCTGGATGTCCACCAATAAAGTAAGGCATGACCTTGCTAATTTCTTTATTAAATATTTTGTATTGAGTCCGTACTGTCTTTCCAGTAAGGATATAAGTGATTTCTAAGCGGAAATGATAAGGGTAGTTCTGATAGCTATTCTCATCGTCTTCAATTGCAAAAGTTACACTATTATCTGTCTGTTCAACTAATTCAAATTCTTTCTTACGAACCAAACCATGACGAGGAATCTTTCCTTTGATTTCTTGTCCATTATCATCTATATAAAGTGCTGTATCCTCTCTCAATGAACCACAAATGGGGAAGAGAACAGGAGCTTGTCCACTCCAATAAGTAGCATCTCCTTGCCACAAATACTCAACTCCCTCGGCATCTTTTATAGAAGAAAGAGCCCCACCAAAACTGTTAAATTCAACTCTTAATTGTTCTGATTTTAATTCAATTACCATTATTTTCTCCGATTTCTTGATAGTTTATAAAAAACTAGGCTGTCACTCCTAATGGATGTCGACAACCTAGCTTTAACAATTTACATTTTATAGGAGCGCATTATTTTGCTTTTGCTGCGTACTCTTCGTTACGTTTGATCATTTGTTTTCTGTACCATGCAAAGATACCGATATAGAATACAAGGAAGACTACAGCACCAAGGATTGCTTTGATATCACCAGTTGTAGTGTTACCAATTGTCCAACCAAGAAGTTTTTCGATTGGTCCTTCAAGAGTTGAGTGAGTAATCAATTGAGTTTGGCTCACACCTTCTGGGAATGCACCTACACCTTTAGCAAGTTCTGTTGCAAATGGAGCGATAAGTGTACCTGAAAGAAGGAAGAGTGGCAACAAGAGTGTTCCGAAGATAATCATACGGAGCAATTTACCACGTGTTACAACCAAGAGAGCTGGAGTAACACCCATAGCGATGATACCTGCAAGTGGCAAGATACCATTTCCGACGTTTGAAAGAAGCACAGCTTCAACCAACATGATTGGTGCAAGTACGTTTGCACAAGCCCAAACTTCAGCACGACCAGCGATGAAAGGCCAGTCAAGACCGATGTTGAATTTACGTCCTTGAAGACGTTTAGTAGCAACGTTTGTAATACCTTGTGAAAGTGGCTCTACGGCAGCGATGAACCATGAACCGATAAGTGAGAAGAGTTCCAAAGACACACCAGCTGTCAAACCAAGAGACAACCAACCTTTAATAACTAATTGCCAGTTTGCTGCATCTTCTACGCCAGCAACTGGATGTGGAGTACCCATCAAACCGATAACGATACCAAGGATGAAACCGATGAAGAATTTAGATCCCCAGAAACCGATTTTCTTGTTCAATTTAGCAGCATCAAAGTCATATTTATCAAGACCTGGGAAGAATTTTTCAAAAATCTTATCCAAAACCATGATAACTGGGTTCATCATGTAGTTCATGTGAGTTGAAGTCATTGGTGATGAACTTGGTGCGTTAAGAAGGTCATCAAATGTAGGTTTCATCAAATCAGAGTTGATGATTTTAAGAACACCTACAAGGACAACTGCTGCAGTGGCGATGAAGAGTGAAACCCCTTGGCTTACACCGTTGTTGTCTGCATACCATTTAATCAAAAGACCTGTGATAGACAAGTGCCAGATATCGAAGATATCAACGTCAAGTGTATCAGTTTTCTTCATAGCAAGCATCACTACGTTGACAATCAACATGATGAGCAAGAAGTAAAGTGTCCAAGCAGATCCCCAAGTGATTGTAGCAAGTGGTGCCCAACCAACGTCAGTGATGTTCAATTGAATACCAGTATTTTCAACGAATTTTGCAAGTGATGCTGAGAAAGCACCATTCAGCATACCGATGATAGCACCGATACCAGTAAGAGCGATGGCAAGTTTGATACCACCTTCAAGTGCTTTGGAGAATTTCACTCCAAAAAGTAGAGCCAATACTGTCAAAATGATCAGCATGATGATTGGCCCACCCATATCCAAGATAGGTTTGAACAGCTTATTGGCTAGTTCGATAATGACATCCATAATAGTTCCTCCCTTTTTATAGTTATATGAATGTTAACAAATTAAAATTAGCTTAACCCGTGTTCTTTGATAGCTGCTTCAATATTATCAAATACTGGAGCACTCATTGCTGGGATACGGAATAAGATTGGTCCAGCTTCGATAACTGGAATACCTGGGTCAAAACCAAGATCTGTTGCAGCAATTGGTGTAAAAATGTCATAACCTTTGATAAGGTCTTCATTAACGTCTTTTACCATAACTGCATCACAGTGAACATCAAAACCGCGGTTTGAAAGTTCTTCTTCAAGAGCACTTTTAATTTGGTGGCTTGAGTTAACACCTGCACCGCAGGCAGCAAGAATTTTAATCATATGGATTTCCTCCGATTTAATATTTTTAATAGACAAGATTAAGCAATTGCTTCAGCAATATAAGCATAGAGGGCTTCTGGTTCAGAAATTTTTGATAGGTCTTCAAGATGACCATTTCCAGTAAAGAAGTCCATCAACTGAGCAAGAATGTTCGTTTGGCTTGAACTTGAGTTATTAATGATAAAGAAGAGCAAGGATACTTCTACTTCCTTATCTGGCGCAATCATATTGTGGAAAGTCACTGGTTTTTCTAATCGAACGACCACAACTTTTTCGGCTAGATTATGAACAATATCTGTATGAGGAATAGCCACATTCGGCAAATCCTTACCCAAAAATTCCATATCTAAGCCAGTTGGAAATGACTTTTCACGCGTGATCAAGGCTTCACGATAAGTTGGAGTTACAATTTCTCGTTCTTCCAATAAAGTTGCAACCTGATCAAAGAGATGTTCTTGATTATCCGCTTCTAAGCAAAACACAAGGTTTTTGTCAAAGAAATGATCTAATCCCATAAGGTTTTCCCTTCTTTCCATTAACTTTATGCTATAAGTATAACACTATATGAAACCGTTGTCAATATTTTTTGTTGTTTTTTGTCCTTTTTTTGATTATTTTGTTTATTTTTTATCTTTACAATCAAAACAAACATTTAAAACAAACACTTTGGATGATTTAATCCTATTATAAATGCAAAAAAACAGGCCTATTTAAGCCTGTTTTACTATTGATTCTTATGTAAATTTCCTGTGAACAAGAAAAACAATTATGATAACTTATTCTTCATCCATACTCAAGACGCTGAGGAAGGCTTCTTGCGGAACTTCTACTGATCCGATAGCTTTCATACGTTTCTTACCAGCTTTTTGTTTTTCAAGGAGTTTGCGTTTACGAGAAACGTCACCACCGTAACACTTAGCAAGTACGTTCTTACGAAGGGCCTTGATATCAGTACGAGCGACAATCTTGTGTCCAATAGCTGCTTGGATTGGCACCTCAAATTGTTGGCGAGGGATGATCTTCTTGAGCTTATCAACGATGAGTTTCCCACGTTCGTAGGCAAAATCCTTGTGAACGATAAAGCTGAGGGCGTCCACCTTGTCTCCATTGAGAAGAATATCCATTTTGACCAGCTTAGATGGGCGGTACTCTGACAATTCATAGTCAAAGCTTGCATAACCGCGAGTTGAAGACTTAAGCTTATCAAAGAAGTCAAAGACGATCTCCGCAAGAGGAATTTGATAGATAACATTGACACGGTTATCATCAATATAGTCCATAGTCACAAAGTCACCACGCTTGCGCTGAGCTAGCTCCATTACAGCTCCTACGAACTCCTGTGGTACCATGATTTGCGCCTTAACATAAGGCTCTTCAATGGTCGCAATCTTGGTAGGATCTGGGAACTCAGATGGGTTAGATACATCCATAGACTCACCGTCGGTCAAGTTAACCTTATAGATAACAGATGGAGCTGTCATGATGAGGTCAATGTTGAACTCACGTTCCAAACGCTCTTGGATAACATCCATATGGAGAAGTCCAAGGAAACCACAACGGAAACCAAATCCAAGTGCCTGAGATGTTTCTGGTTCAAACTGAAGACTAGCATCATTCAGTTGCAATTTTTCAAGGGCTTCACGTAGGTCATTGTACTTGTTTGACTCGATAGGATATAGCCCCGCAAAGACCATAGGATTCATCTGCTTGTAGCCATGTAATGGCTCTGCTGCAGGATTGGTTGCCAAGGTAACAGTATCACCCACACGAGTGTCCTGAACCGTCTTGATAGAAGCAGCAATATAACCAACGTCCCCAGTCGCAAGGAAATCACGACCAACTGCTTTGGGTGTAAATATACCGACTTCGGTCACATCAAAGGTCTTGCCATTGCTCATAAGCTGAATCTTATCGCCAGGTTTAACCACCCCATCCATGACACGCACTTGAAGAATAACTCCACGGTAAGCATCATAAACAGAGTCGAAAATCAAGGCCTTAAGTGGTGCCGTCACATCACCTGTTGGCGCTGGCACTTTTTCTACGATTTGCTCTAGAATTTCTTCGATGCCAATACCAGCCTTAGCAGAAGCCAAAACTGCTTCACTGGCATCCAAACCAATGACATCCTCAATCTCAGTACGCACGCGCTCAGGATCTGCAGCTGGCAGGTCAATTTTATTAATGACTGGCATGATTTCCAAATCATTGTCCAAGGCCAGATAAACGTTGGCAAGGGTTTGGGCCTCAATCCCTTGGGCAGCATCGACGACCAAAATCGCTCCCTCACAGGCAGCTAGCGAACGTGAAACTTCATAGGTGAAGTCTACGTGCCCCGGCGTGTCAATCAAGTGGAAAATATAAGTTTCCCCATCTTTTGCAGTATAATTCAGCTCGATGGCATTCAACTTAATGGTAATCCCACGTTCTCGTTCTAGATCCATGCTGTCCAAAAGTTGAGCTTGCATTTCACGGCTTGAAACGGTCTCAGTCTTTTCCAAAATGCGGTCTGCTAGAGTTGATTTCCCGTGGTCAATATGGGCGATAATAGAGAAGTTACGGATCTTCTCCTGTCGTTTTTTCAATTCTTCTAAGTTCATGATTCTCTTCCTTTCAGGGTATCTATTTATTATAAATTGTTTTTGACATTTTGACAAGACTATACCCTGCTAGGAGTACTAATCTTCAGCAACAAAGCCGTCATTTTCGATAAAGTGGTGTTCTGTCATTCCTTGGTCTGTAAAGACAATCCCATGAAGGACACCACCATAAACAGCTCCTCCATCCATTCCAATCTTGCCATCTTCTGTAGTCCAAAGCTCAGCAGTACCACGCTCTTGCTTTAACAAACCATAAACCGGTGTATGGCCAAAGACAATGATTTTTCCAGTATGATTTTCTGCTTCGTGGAATGGTTTTCTAAGCCAGACTTTCTTGTAATCTGTGGTTTCATGCCAGTCATCTAAGGTTAAATCAATGCCTGCGTGAACAAAGATATACTTGTCTGTCTCTACCACAAATGGCATTTGACGAATAAATTCGACCAAGTCTGCTGCTTCAGTAGCAACACGCTTGGCATCCTCAACTCCATCAACCGGTGCATTCAAGGGACGACCTAGGATAGAGTTAATGGTTGTATCTCCACCATTACGGCGATAGTGATCATAGCTTTCTTCTGGATCATCGAGCCATGTCAAAAACATATACTCGTGGTTTCCTGATAAACAGATAGCCCCTTGATTGTCCACTAAGTCCTTAACCATTTCAAGAACACGGCGACTATCCTCACCGCGGTCAATCAAGTCTCCTAGAAAGAGCAACTGGGTCTGACCATCCCATGTTTTGAGAAGGTCTTCCAGCATCCCAGATTTTCCGTGAACATCTCCAATTACATAATAGTCTGTCATCTTATTTCTCCCTGTTTCTCAACAATTCCCTAGCTTGTGTCAGGGCTGCTTCCGTCACATCATCACCTGCTAACATCTTAGCAACTTCTTCCACTCGCTCTTCGACCGTCAAGAGACGAACAGTCGAAACCGTTGAATGGTCATTGCTAATCTTCTCAATAAAGAATTGATAATCCGCAATCGCAATCACTTGTGGCAAATGGGAAATAGCC
This sequence comes from Streptococcus mitis, assembly GCF_905187535.1. GTDB lineage: Bacteria > Bacillota > Bacilli > Lactobacillales > Streptococcaceae > Streptococcus > Streptococcus mitis_BS. The sequence goes on along the minus strand of NZ_CAJJIE010000060.1, from coordinate 287,834 downwards.
AGAACCTGACCATGCTGGCCAATCTTGTGAATCTTCTGTGCAATAGCCTGAGCTACACGGCCTGAAACTCCTGTATCCACCTCATCAAAGACTATGCTGGTCTTGCCTTCTTTACGTGAAAAGGCAGACTTAATAGCTAGCATGAGACGAGATAATTCCCCACCAGATGCAACCTTAACCAAGGGTTTAAAGTCTTCACCAGGGTTGGTTGAAATATAAAACTCAACCATTTCATTTCCCTCACGACTGAATTTTCCTTTGCTAAAACGAACCTGAAACTGGGCTTTTTCCATGTAGAGGTCTTGCAGTTCTTGTTTAATCTCAGCTTCAAGCTGCTGAGCCAAGTCATGACGAGCAGAGGCAAGCTGACCTGCCAAATCGACAAGATTAACTTCCAATTTCTTGAGCTCTGCTTCCATGTCCTCAGATGAAAGATTATTGCCTGTCAAGAGATTATATTCTTCCGTAATCTTGGCAAAATAAAGCAAAACATCGTCTACAGTCCCACCATACTTGCGGGTAATAGTATGAAGGAGGTCCAAACGATTCTCAACCTGCATGAGACGATTGCCATCAAAATCTAGCTCCTCAATGATAGCTTCTAAACGTTTGCTAATGTCTTCTAAGACATAGTAGGTCTCAGACAAAGAGCTTGAAATTTCACGGTATTCAGGATCGTACTCTTCGACACTTTCCATGTCATTCATGGCTGAACGAACATTGGCCAGACTTGAAAAGTCTTCATTGTCCAACATACTATAGGCATTAGTCAGTGTATCCGCAATATTTTTATGATTGAGAAGTTTATCACGCTCTTGATTGAGAGCCAGATCTTCTCCAGCCTGCAAGTTTGCTGCCTCAATCTCTGCCATTTGAAATTCTAACATTTCGATACGTGCCTTGTGTTCCTGTTGGTTTTTCTTGACTTCCAGAACCTGCTTACGCATTTTACGGTAGGCATCAAAACTCGTTTGATAGGTTTCTTTCAAGGCCCAAAAGGCTGTATCACCAAATTCATCCAACATCTGGATATGCAGTTGGGGACGCATTAACTCCTCTTGATCATGCTGACCATGTATATCCACAAGATGTTGCCCAATAGCACGCAAAACAGACAGATTGACCATCTGGCCATTCACACGGCTGATACTACGACCATTTTGCAAGATTTCCCGACGGATGATAATCTCATCACCCATTTCCAAACCTTGCTCATCAAAAATTTCCTGTAAAAGGCGACTATTCTCAACTGAGAAAAGCCCCTCTATCTCTGCCTTTGGCGCACCATGACGAATAACATCTGTCGTCGCACGAGCTCCCAACATCATATTCATGGCATCAATGATAATCGACTTCCCTGCACCTGTTTCACCAGTCAGGACAGTCATCCCCTTTTCAAAATTGAGGGAAATAGCCTCAATAATGGCAAAGTTTTTTATCGAAATTTCAAGTAACATATAGACCTACCAATTTTTTACTTGTTCAAAGATTTCCTCAGCTAGACTTTCACTTCTGGCAATGACTAAAATCGAGCTATCATCAGCCAAACAGCTGAAAATCTTGTCCGCAAAAGTCTCGGTTAACTGAGCTTTTACAAAAGCTGTATTTCCTGGAATAACTTGGAGATTAATCATCTTATCCATCAATTCAGCTGACTCAATATTGTCTTCAGCCAGTTGTAAACTTTTTACGATTGATTTTGGCAATTCATAGACATAGGTGTTGTCTCTCAAAGGAATTTTGACAATACCTAGCTCTTTGATATCTCGGGATACCGTTGCTTGAGTGGCAGTAATGCCAGCTTCTTTCAAATGTTCTACGATTTCTTCTTGTGTACCGATTTGATAATCTGTCACAAATCGTCTAATTTTTTCAAGTCTCTCTTTTTTATTCATTTTTAAATTGACTATGCGCCCTCTCTACTACTTCTTCAATCTCAGCAAGAACCTGATTGCTTGCTGACTCTTCTTTTTTCAAATACGCTAAAAATTCAATATTTCCATGCCCACCTTGGATGGGAGAAAAGTCCAAACCAAGGACTGAAAAACCTTCCTCTACTGCCATAGCTGTTACAGATTCAAGGACTTTCTGATGGACCTTGGCATCGCGAATAATTCCATTTTTCCCAATCTGCTCACGTCCTGCTTCAAACTGAGGCTTAACTAGAGCCACAACCTGACCTTGAGCTGCCAAGACTCGATGCAAGGCCGGAAGGATCAGACTGAGAGAAATGAAACTCACATCAATGCTGGCAAAGCTCGGTTCCTTTTCGAAATCAGTCTTTTCTGCATAGCGGAAATTGAACTGCTCCATGCTGACTACTCTTGGGTCTTGACGTAGTTTCCAAGCCAATTGATTGGTACCGACATCGACTGCAAAGACCAACTCAGCACCATTTTGCAGCATAACATCGGTAAATCCTCCAGTAGAGGCTCCAATATCAAGCGTGGTCGCGCCATCAACTGACAAATCAAAGACCTGCAAGGCCTTTTCCAGTTTCAAGCCACCACGACTAACATACTTGAGCTTCTCGCCCTTGAGTTTTAGCTCGGTGTCATCGGGAATTTTCTCTCCTGGTTTGTCAAACCGTTCTCCATTCAGGACTGCTACCACTAGACCAGCCATTACACCGCGTTTGGACTGCTCTCTCGTTTCAAACAAGCCCTGTTTATAAGCTAGTACATCCACTCTTTCCTTAGCCATTGATTCTCAAACTTTCTACTACTTTTACAATCGATTCTGTTTCAAAAGGAACTTGCTGGGCAATTTCTTCTAATTTGGCATTAGCTTGATCCAAGGTTTGGTTACAAAAGTCAATTGCCTCTTCCAAACCCAACAAGGCTGGATAGGTTGATTTTTCTGCCTGTAGGTCCTTTTGAGGTGTCTTGCCGATTTCCTCAAAACTAGCGGTCACATCCAGTACGTCATCTCGAACTTGAAAAGCAAGCCCAATCAATTCACCTACAGTTTTAAGTTTTGCCTGCATCTCAGGTACCAATTCGGCTATAATGGCTGCAGCTTGGAAGGGATAGGCTAGTAGTTTTCCAGTCTTATTAGCATGAATAGTCTGGAGTTCTTCCAAAGACAAAAGCTGGTGTTCGCCCTCCATGTCCAAAACTTGCCCTGCTACCATACCCAGACTCCCTGAAGCAAGAGATAAGTTGGCAATCAAGTCCACCTTAATCTGACTTGGCAAATCTGCCTGCGCTATCAGGGCATAAGGATCTAGGAATAAAGCATCTCCTGCCAAAATTGCCATAGCTTCACCAAATTTCTTGTGATTGGTCAAACGCCCTCGGCGATAATCATCATCATCCATAGCTGGAAGATCATCATGAATCAAGCTCCCTGTATGAATCATTTCCAAGGCCGCAGCCACCTGCGCGTGAGCAGGTTTAATAGCGACCTGCAAGGCTTCCAGAACTTCTAACAGAAGAAAAGGTCGAATACGCTTGCCACCAGCATGAATGGAATAGAGAACAGACTCACGCAAACTAGAGGCAAACTGCTGGTCTCCATAAAAGTCTTCCAAAGCCGACTCAACAAGAGCTAATTTTTCTTGCTTTTTCATTCAAAATTACTTTCTGTTCCGTCTTCTTGCATGACCTTGACCAAGGTCTTTTCAGCCTTGTCCAGCGTTACTTGGAGTTCTTTAGACAAGACCATCCCCTTTTGAAAGGCAGCAATCGCATCTTCCAGAGCAATTTCACCATTTTCCAAACTTTGGACGATGGTTTCCAGTTCTGCTAGATTTTCCTCAAATTTCTTTTGTTTTGACATCTTTAACCTCTAATTCTACTCGACCATCTCGCATCAAAAGCGTCACCTGGTCTTTTTTCTTCAAACTCTCAACCGAATCCACAACTGACTCTTCTTTTTTGACAATAGCATAACCACGCGCCACGATTCGACTGGTATCCAACATCAGCAAGGCTTCTGAAAGTCGCTTCACTTCAGCAACCTTGGCGTCATAAACCAGCGCCATTTGGCTACGTAGGAGCTTATCCAATTGTACAAGCCGATCCTGATAACGTTGGATTTTAGTAACAGGCGATAATTGGACTAGTCGATGCGTCCTTGCTTGTACTATCTGTTTGTTATCAGAAATCCGTGTTCGCAAACTTTGTTTCAAACGCAATTGCAGTTGATCCAAGCGTTGCAAATAACCATCATACAAGCGCTCTGGTTGTCTAAAAATAACAGACTGACTGCATTTTTTCAAAGCTTCTTGTTTCTTAGATAGGACATTTCGGACTGCTGTTGCCATCCGTTTTTCCTGATTTTGCAAATGAGCTAATAGATCCAACTTGGTCACAGGCGTTGCCAGTTCAGCTGCAGCTGTTGGAGTCGCAGCCCTTCTATCTGCCACAAAATCCGCCAAGGTCACATCTGTCTCATGCCCCACACTAGAAATAACTGGCAGACGAGATTCAAAAATAGCCCGCACCACAATTTCTTCGTTAAAGGCCCAGAGATCCTCGATGGAACCACCACCACGACCAATAATGAGCAAGTCCAAATCGTCACGTTCATTAGCACGCGAAATATTTCGAGCAATTTCCTCCGCAGCCCCTTCACCTTGAACCTTGGTCGGATAGAGAAGAATGTCCACACCTGGAAATCGCCTGCTGACAGTCGTGATAATATCTCGAATAACGGCTCCACTGCGACTGGTTACTACACCTATTCTCTTAGAAAATTGGGGCAGAGGTTGCTTGAACCTCTCTTGAAACAGGCCTTCTTCTGTCAATTTTTTCTTGAGTTGCTCAAACTGAATCGCAAGCGCACCAACCCCATCAGGCTCTGCCTTTTCAATGATGATGGAGTAGCTACCACTTGGTTCGTAGACCTGTACACGCCCAATCACATTGATTTTCATCCCTTCTTCCAGGTCGAAGCCTAATTTCTGATAAATTCCAGACCAGATGGTCGCTTGAATAACTGCATGGTCATCCTTTAGGGAGAAATATTGGTGAGTAGGTCGTTTACGAAAGTTGGAAACTTGACCAGTTAAATAGACCCGTTCCAAGTAAGGGTCTTTATCGAATTTCATTTTCAGATACTTGGTCAAAGTTGTTACCGATAAATACTTTTCCATCTCCACCTACTATTCATTTTTTTGCTCTTTCATGGGTATTATTATACCAAAAATATGCCTAAAAATCTCCATTTATGTACCATTATGAAGGAAAAATAGAAAAAGGAGGCAAGGCCTCCACTTCTGTTTATTTACTATTTCTAGCTTCTTCCAAAATCTTTGCAATCTTGGTCGTCAACAGGTCGATAGCAACTGTATTGCTGACTCCCTCAGGAATGACGATATCAGCATAACGCTTGGTTGGCTCGATAAACTGGTGGTACATGGGTTTGACCACACCTAGATACTGGTCAATAACGCTATCAAGGCTACGGCCACGCTCCTCCATATCACGCTTGATACGCCGAATAATACGCACATCATCATCTGTATCCACAAAAATCTTGATATCCATCAAATCGCGCAGGCGCTTGTCCTCCAAGACCAAAATCCCCTCAACGATAAAGACATCTTGAGGCTCCTGACGATAGGTCTTGCTACTTCGTGTATGCTCTGTATAGTCATAAGTCGGGATGTCCACCGGACGCCCTGCCAACAATTCCTTAATCTGCTCAATCATCAAGTCTGTATCAAAGGCAAAAGGATGGTCGTAGTTGGTTTTGACACGCTCTTCAAAGGTCAAATGAGACTGATCCTTGTAGTATGAATCATGCTCAATCATGGAAATCTTTTCATCAGGAAAATGCGATAAAATGGCTCTTGAAACACTGGTTTTACCACCACCAGAACCACCTGTCACTCCGATAATGATTGGTCTATTTTGCATGCTATCCTCCGTTTTTTTATCCGTCGTCTATTCTATCACATTTTTGGGGAAATTTATAGTCTGATTTGGATAGTCTAGGGGAAACAACACTCCCCACACCCCAGTTAGACTAGCTAAAAACCTTTCGTGGTTTGTAGAGATTGCCTCGTTTTTCTAGAATGGCTAGCAATTTATTATCTTCAAAGGCAGCTAATTCTTGTTCTGTTTGTTCGAGCTCTATAAAACGACCAAAGCGTACTTCTGTAGCCTCTTCTTGAGTTAGGAAAACTTTGACAAGGTCGCCTGTCCCAATCTCTAGAGGATGAAGAAAGTCCAATTTACCAGCCTCCACTTTTTCAGCAATTTCTTCCAGGGTAAGAGCATCTTCTAGTTGCAAACCAGCTGCACTAGTCCGTGTCAGATGTGACATATGAGCCGCATAGCCCAATTTTTCTCCCAAGTCAACCGATAAGGTACGGATGTAAGTCCCCTTACTGCATTTCACACGAAAGGTAAAACGTGCAAGATGACCCTCATAAGAAATCGGACTTGTCCGATCAAATTGATAAATGTTCACCTGACGTTCTGGACGCTCCACTTCTTGGCCAGCTCGCGCATACTCATAAAGCTTACGACCATTGACCTTGACAGCCGAATACATAGGCGGAATCTGAATAATAGGTCCTGTCAGACTGGCAATTGCTTCATCAACAAGCTTTTCATCCAAGTGCGACAAAACATGCGTCTCTGCAACCACTTCCCCACTGGCATCCTCTGTCGTCGTTGAATAGCCAAGAGTGATTTCCCCCTCATAGACCTTGCCCTCATCCTGCATGAACTCGACCATGCGGGTTGCCTTGCCAACTGCAATAGGCAAAACACCCACCACATCCGGATCCAAGGTCCCACCATGACCAATTTTCTTGGTTCCCAAAATCTTACGCAGTTTAAAAACCGCATCATGCGAGGTCATCCCCGCTTCTTTTTTTAAGTTGATAATACCGTTCATTCATTAACTTTCTAAAAATACTAAAACTCTCTTTTGAAAATTCTTACTCTGTTCATAAAGTGCATGGCTGCACTCTGGCAACTTATTGATGCGACTAAAAACATAAACTTTATAAACCTTGACCAATTCTCGGTAAGTTAAAGCTAGCATTTGTGCCATGCCCCTAACTGTCTGTAATCCATCCCCCAACCCTGGTATGATAACGAGAGACTTCTTTCCTTTACCAAAGGCCAGATAATCCATGCCCTTGTCGTTAAAATATAAGTTTTTCCCTTTTGTTGAAGATATTACTTCGTTCCCTCTACTATTTTTTCATGATTTATCTATGTTGAGTTTTTAAATGCAAGGCAAAGCCGGCAGTCACTTTTTCAAATCCAACTGCCTGATAAAACTGATGTGCAGCATTTCGTTCAGCGGTTAATCCACTATTTAGAGCCAGTGCCTCAACTCCTTCTTTTACCGCTTGTTTTTTCAATGCATCGATTAGCATACTAGCAATTCCTTGTCGTCTTGTTTCTTTTGCAACTGACAAAGCTAAAATACGATAGTAAGATCCATCTGCTTCAAAAAAGAAGAGCTTCGCATAACCTAAGAAACCTAAAATTTCTCCGTTTCTTTCAGCTAGAAGACAGCCATAATGTGGTTGAGAAAGAATCATTTCTAAACGTCGAGACAGTTTAGAAGCGGTCGTTGGATAGCCCAAGTCTTCGTATAGAGACAGTAGTGCTTCAGCATCTTTCATTGTTGCTTTTCGTATCTGCATAGGATCCTCCTATTCCCCCTTCAATGCTTCAAACTTCGCTTTCATAGTTGGGTTTTTCCGAGTCAATTTTTTGACGGAAACATCTTCCAGCTTGTTGTTAGCTAGACGGAGTTGGTTTTCAGATGTTGTCAGGAACTTCTTAACCTCTTCCATGCGCTTAATTGCCTTGTCGATTTCATCAATTGCCTTACCAAAGTTGGTCGAAGCTGAGTTGTAGTTCTTGGCAAAGGCTAGCTTAAAGGCATCCAAGTCCTCTTCAAAATGCGTAATGTCAATATTTTGCTCCCGAACTAAGGCCAACTCCTGCTTGTATTTCAAAGAATTAAGCGCCGCATTACGCAAGAGTCCAATCAGCTGGATAAAGAATTGAGGACGAACCACATACATCTTTTCATACTCGTGGCTGACATCAACAATCCCTGTGTTAAAGTAGTCGTTATCAGCCTCAAGCATAGTCACCAAAACTGCATACTCACAGTTCTTTTCACGACGGTCCTTGTCCAATTCCTTGTAAAAATCTGCATTCTTGTGCTTCTTCTCTGTTCCATCTGCTTCATTTTTCATCTCAAACATAATGGAAATGATTTCAACACCATTTTCATCACTCTCACGGAAGATAAAGTCCCCCTTAGACCCACGCGCAGAAACCTTGTTATCCTTTTCAAAGTAAGCATTTGGAAAGGCGAAACTACGGACCTTGTTAAACTCACTTTCCGCATACTGTTCCAGACTTTCCCCGATAGCTTTTGTAGATTGTTGAGCTTTGAAATTCTTGTAAAATTCGACTTGTTCACTGGCTGCTTTAAGCTGGGCTTCATAGTTTTGTTTAACAGAAGCAAGAGAAAGCTCGTTTTCTTTTTCTTGTAAAAGAAGCTGATTTTTGACCTGATCTCGTTCTTTTTCTAGGTCAGAAAGGGTCTTTTGCAGTTGATTTTCATGCTCTAAACGCAAGGTAGCTAATTTGTTTTCCAAGGCCTGTACTTCCTTGTCCTTAGCCAATAAAGCCTGATGATTTGTCTGTTCAACCTCTTTCTTGGCCAATTCTTTTTCTGTATCAAAGTTTTGGATTTGATTCTGTAATTGCGCAATTTCTTGATCTTTTTGAGCTAGTTTAGTCTGTTGCTCATTCATAGCTTTTTGCTCAGCCAAGGCCAGTTCCTGCTTCATGCGATCGTGCAATTCCTTATCAAACTCTGTCGTTCTCACTTGGGACAGAAGTTCGGCATACTGACTCTCATTTACTGTAAAGACTTCCCCACAATTGGGACATTTGATTTCGTTCATAACGTTCCTCTTTCTAGACTTCTGTAACCATTATATCATGCCTGAGGAAAAATCAAAAACAGCGAGTCGAAACCCACTGTTTATCTTCTTTTTCTTTAAATTTTTTCCAAGGCCAAGCGCAAATCTTCAATCAAATCCTCTACATTTTCAAGACCGATTGACAAACGAATTTGGTTTGGTGTGACACCTGCTGCTTCTAGATCTTTTTCTGACAATTGACCGTGAGTAGTTGTAGCTGGATGGACAACAAGCGATTTAGCATCTGCAACGTTTGCTAGGTCAGAGAAGATTTCTAAATGATCAATTACCTTGCGGGCTTCTGCCTCCCCACCTTTGACATGGAAGGTAAAGATTGATCCCACACCTTTTGGCAAGTATTTCTCCGCCAAAGCATGGTAAGGACTATCAGCCAATTTTGGATAGTTGACTTTTTCTACCTTAGGATGATTTACAAGAAAATCAACAATTTTCTCTGCATTTTGCACATGGCGTTCCACACGAAGTGAAAGCGTTTCAAGTCCTTGGAGCAAGAGAAAGGCATTAAATGGCGACAAGGCTGCACCTGTATCACGAAGCAATTGAACACGGACAGCGATAATAAAGGCTGCTGCACCCACATCCCGAGTATAGCTCAAATTGTGGTAGCTTGGATCTTCCTCAACAAATTGAGGGAATTTCCCTGAAGCCGCCCAGTCAAAACGACCACTATCGACAATCACTCCTCCAATAGTCGTACCATGCCCACCAATAAACTTAGTCGCAGAGTGAATAGCAATATCTACACCGTGAGAGAAAACGTTAATCAAATATGGTGTGGCAAAAGTGTTGTCTGAAACGAGAGGAATCTTGTGTTTATGCGAAATCTCAGCCAATTTTTCCAAGTCAGGAATGTTAATCAAGGGATTCCCCAAGGTTTCAATCAAGACAAGTTTGGTATTGTCACTGATAGCTGCTTCCACTTCCTCCAAATTATCCACATCCACAAAGGTTGTTGTGATTCCATAACGAGGAAGTGTTTCTTTCAAGAGATTGAAGGTTCCGCCGTAAATAGTTGAGGCCGCTACAACATGGTCACCCGCATGGGCAAGAGCCAAAATCGTATAAGTCACTGCAGCCATACCTGATGCTGTTGCAAGAGCTCCAACACCACCTTCGAGAGCTGCAATTCTTTCTTCAAAAGCAGCTGTTGTAGGATTTGTAATACGAGTATAGATATTACCTGGCTTTCTCAAGGCAAACAAATCGGCACCTTCCTGCGTGTCATCAAAAACAAAGGATGTTGTTTGATAAATCGGTACTGCACGAGACTTGGTAGCTGGATCCACAACTTGACCAGCATGCAGTTGCAAAGTTTCAAATTTAAAATCACGAGTCATAGGGCGACCTCCAAATAGTTTGATTAAGGATATTGTAGCACCTTAAGGTATAGTTTACAAATATTAGCTTTCTATATTTTGGTATAATAAATAACTATTACCTTATTTTAAAAATGAAAAAAGCACGACTCAATCGTGCTCATTTTCTTAATCTACATAAGTATCTTCATTTTTATTGAGGAAGGCATATGGAAGACCCATCAAGAGGCCTCCTCCGATAAAGTTTCCAACGAAGGTTACACCCCAGTGGCGAAGCATATTTCCAACACCGAAGTTAGCAATTGAATCAGCAGCAACACTGAATTTTACAATCGCGAAAGAAGCAAAGTTCGCCGCAATGTGTTCGTTTGTTAAGAATACAAACATGTAAATCGCTGACAACACAAGCCAAAGTTTGGCACCACCATCTTTGACCAAAACAAATGAAAGAATGGCAATGTTTACGAAAATATTTGCCAAAATCGCCTCAAGCAAGATTAATTCATTTGAACGGCCTAACTTCATCTCAACAACCCCTGAGATGAAACTATCGTGAGTCAGATGTGCATAGGCTGCTGAGTGGGCAAAGCCCCAACCTGCTATCAAAGCCCCGATAAGGTTGAACAAGGTACAGTAAAGTAAAATCTCAGCTGTTTTTCTCCAAGAGATTTTTTTCAAGAAACTACCAGCAGTCAAGAACATCATGTTTGATGTTACCAACTCGGCATTCAAGAAAACAATGTAGGCCAAGCCCCAAGCAAAGACAAATGGGAAGAGGAAACGTCCACTACCTGGTGCAATTTTATTAATCAAGTCAGCTCCAACTGCACCAGCAGCAGTACTGAAGGTTAAAAATGCACCTGCAAACATAGAACGAATCGCATACTTAAATTTGCTTTGACTATAAAGACTTTCTTTCTTCTTGCAAGCAAATTCAATCTTTGAGATAAATTCTGAAGAAACCATAATAAACTCCTAAAAATTTTTTACCTGATAATTATATCACAAACTTTCAATATTAGGAAGCGTTTTCTGTATTTCATAACAGTTTATTTTGAAATTCAATCTATAAAAAATCAGTAAAACCTAAGATTTTACTGATTTATCTTTAATAACGTTGTTTATATGGTTGATTGAAAGCTGTTAGAATTTCTTCAGGGGTTTGTGAATAGTCTTTTGTATCTTTCAGGTCACCTTTTACGATAATACGTTCTGTCGCATCATAGTCAACACAGGTTACAAGTGTGATTTCATCAACTCCGGTACGGTCATCAATCTCATCAACGCGATCTGGAGTCACATGCTTCACTTCACGGATTTCATAGGTATAAACTTTATCCTTATCAGTAAGATAAATTTTCATCCCATTTTTAGCGCGTGATAATGGAGAAAAGAGCATTTGGCTGGCGTTTTCCGCCGTGAAGATGTGATGGCTCGCAAGGGTATAGTTTCCTTTCCCCATCACTTGATCACGCTTCATTGTACCGGCTCCATAGAAGAGATTGACATTATCAAGCCCTTTAAAAATAGGCAAGTTAATTTCTACCTCAGGGACAGCAATTCCACCGATAACTGGCAATTTTTGCGAATCCCATTGTGAGGACAAGACAGCTTCTGACGAGATGGCTTTTACGGAATCAAAGTCAAAATTCCCTTCTGTATCTTGATTTTCTTCCAATTTTTCTTTTGATACCTGGCTGACTTGGTATTTATTGGTATTCCAAACCATGAACATATCACGAATTTTTGAATTGAAAATCAAAGCTATTGACAAGATGATTAAGAATCCTGCCAAGATATTGATTAGTAAATTTTTACGGTTTGTTTTCTTTTTATTCTTTTTATGAGACATTATGCTTCACCTTCTGTTTCGTTTTCTGTCCCAACTTCTTCTTTTTCTTCAGCTGCAACCGTAGTAAAGGTTACAATTTTAGCATCTTGATCTAGGCGCATCACTTTAACTCCCATAGTTGAGCGACCTGTTTGTGAAATATTGGCAACATTGGTTCGAATCATGACACCAGTATCAGTGATAATCATCAAATCTTCATCGCCTTTAACGGTCATAAGACCAGCAAGAGAACCGTTCTTTTCTGTAATCTTAGCGGTTTGCATCCCTTTACCACCACGACCTTTAGTTGGATATTCGGTCGCAACTGTGCGCTTACCATAGCCCTTTTCTGTGATGATAAGAACCTCGTCCTGGTCTGTAATCACACTAGCACCAACAACTGTGTCTCCGTCACGAAGGTTAACACCTTTCACACCAGTGGCGATACGACTCATACCACGAACGGCTGATTGATTAAAGCGAACTGAATAACCAAACTTTGTACCAATGATAATATCCGTGTCCTCTTCTGTCAGCAAGACATTAATCAACTCATCTTCATCCTTGAGGTTCAAAGCCTTGAGTCCATTCTGACGAATATTAGCAAATTCCTTAACGCTGGTTCTCTTCACAATACCATGACGAGTTGTGAAGAAGAGATAAGCATCATCACTACGTTCAGACTCAACATTGATGATGGTCTGGATACTTTCACCTTCATCTAATTTCAAAAGATTGACGATTGGCAAGCCCTTAGCTGTACGACCATACTCAGGAATTTCATAGCCTTTCAGGCGATAGACACGTCCTTTATTTGTAAAGAAGAGTAGGTGATCATGGGTGCTGGTTGACACTAACTCACGAACAAAATCGTCATCCTTAACGCCTGTCCCTTGGACACCACGACCACCACGTTTTTGAGCAGTGAATTCTCCTTGATCCAAACGTTTGATGTAGCCTTTGTTAGAAAGTGTAATTAAGACATCCGATTCTTCAATCAAATCTTCATCTTCAAGACTCAAGACTTCACCGACCATCAATTCCGTACGACGTTGATCACCAAACTTACGCTTGACTTCGTCTAATTCATCTTTAATGATTTGAGAAACACGTTCGGGCTTAGCTAGAATATCTGCTAAATCTGCAATCAGAGCCAAGAGGTCATCATACTCAGACTGAATCTTATCGCGTTCCAAACCTGTCAAACGACGAAGACGCATATCAAGAATGGCTTGACTTTGACGTTCAGAAAGCTTAAACTTGCTCATCAACTCAGCTTGTGCTTCCGCATCCGTTTCACTAGCACGGATGATACGAATCACTTCATCGATATGGTCTAGCGCAATCAAGAGACCTTCTAAGATATGAGCACGCGCTTCTGCTTTTTCCTTGTCAAAACGTGTACGACGAACAACCACTTCTTTTTGGTGCTCGATATAAGCATCCAAAATCTGACGAAGGGACAAAATCTTCGGTACCCCATTTTGGATTGCAAGCATATTAAAACCAAAGTTGGTTTGCATCTGGGTCATCTTGAAGAGGTTGTTGAGGATAACATTGGCTGAGGCATCGCGCTTGACTTCAATAACAAATCGAACACCTTCACGGTTTGACTCATCACGAACTGCTGTAATCCCCTCAATACGTTTTTCCTGAACCAAACGAACAATATGCTCGTGAACCTTTGTTTTATTGACCATATAAGGAAATTCTGTTACAACAATACGCTCACGGCCAGTTTTAGTTTCTTCAATTTCAGTACGTGAACGAAGGACAATAGAACCTTTACCTGTTTCATAAGCCTTATGAATACCTGATTTCCCCATAACAAGAGCACCAGTTGGAAAATCTGGCCCAGGCAAGACTTCCATCAAGTCCTTAGTGGTCACTTCAGGATTGTCCATAACTAACTTCACTGCATCAATGGTTTCACCAAGGTTATGAGGTGGAATATTGGTTGCCATCCCAACCGCAATACCAGTTGCTCCATTAACCAAAAGATTAGGAAAACGTGCTGGCAAGACCAAGGGTTCACGTTCATTGGCATCATAGTTATCAACGAAATCAACTGTATTTTTGTTAATATCACGAAGCATTTCCAGAGCAATCTTGCTCATACGTGCCTCAGTGTAACGCTGGGCGGCAGCACCATCACCGTCCATGGAACCAAAGTTCCCATGACCATCTACAAGCATGTAACGGTAACTCCACCATTGAGCCATACGGACCATGGCTTCATAGATAGAGGAATCCCCGTGTGGGTGATATTTACCCATGACATCCCCTGTAATACGAGCAGATTTTTTATGAGGTTTGTCTGGAGTAACACCCAGTTCATTCATTCCGTAGAGAATCCGACGGTGGACGGGTTTCAAGCCATCTCGAACATCAGGAAGAGCCCGCGCTACGATAACACTCATAGCGTAGTCAATAAAGCTCGTCTTCATCTCCTTTGTCAGATTGACATTCACTAAATTTCTATCCTGCATTAATAAATGCCTCATTTCACTATTAGTAATTAACTATATTATACCATAATGTCCGCTATATTTCAGGTATCTAAAACCACTAAAACGTTTACATCAAGAACTGAAATGTATATCCGTGACAAAGCTTTTCAAAAGTGATAAAATTGAAATAACTGGGGAAATCCCTGAATAAAATTAAGGAGATGTTTAGAATAATGACTTCAACTAAACAACACAAAAAAGTTATCCTTGTCGGTGATGGTGCTGTAGGTTCTTCTTACGCTTTTGCACTTGTTAACCAAGGAATTGCACAAGAGCTTGGAATTATCGAAATTCCGCAATTGCATGAAAAAGCTGTTGGTGACGCGCTTGACCTTAGTCACGCCCTTGCCTTCACTTCACCTAAAAAAATCTATGCAGCTCAATACTCTGACTGTGCAGACGCTGACCTTGTTGTAATCACTGCAGGTGCGCCTCAAAAACCAGGTGAAACTCGTCTTGACCTTGTAGGTAAAAACCTTGCTATCAACAAATCAATTGTAACTCAAGTTGTTGAATCAGGTTTCAAAGGTATCTTCCTTGTTGCTGCTAACCCAGTTGACGTCTTGACTTACTCAACTTGGAAATTCTCTGGATTCCCTAAAGAACGCGTTATCGGTTCAGGTACTTCACTTGACTCAGCTCGTTTCCGTCAAGCACTTGCTGAAAAATTGGATGTTGATGCTCGTTCAGTGCACGCCTACATTATGGGTGAACACGGTGACTCTGAGTTCGCTGTTTGGTCACACGCTAACATCGCTGGTGTAAACCTTGAAGAATTCCTTAAGGATACTCAAAATGTTCAAGAAGCTGAATTGATTGAATTGTTCGAAGGTGTTCGTGATGCAGCCTACACAATCATCAACAAAAAAGGTGCAACATACTACGGTATCGCAGTAGCCCTTGCTCGTATTACTAAAGCAATCCTTGACGATGAAAACGCAGTACTTCCACTTTCAGTATTCCAAGAAGGTCAATACGGAGTTAAAAACGTCTTTATCGGTCAACCAGCTGTTGTTGGTGCACATGGTATTGTTCGTCCAGTAAATATCCCATTGAACGACGCAGAAACTCAAAAAATGCAAGCATCTGCAAATGAATTACAAGCTATTATTGACGAAGCATGGAAAAACCCAGAATTCCAAGCTGCTTCTAAAAACTAATTTAGATAGTAATAACTCCTTGAGTCATCAGGGAGTTATTTTTTATCTCTATCTTAACTAAATATTTTATGAAATTTACGTAAAAAACAACATAACTTTAAAAGCTATCATGTCACAGTTCGAGCATAAATCCGAAAAACTACCAATCAGATCTATACACACGTTACAAAAGGCATGGAGCAAGCTGTACTTGATGCACTTGATACCGTCGCATTGAATAGAAAGTAAAAAGTTTTGCCCCATAAGTGCCCCATGAACAAAAAAAGAGCCCATCATACAGGCTAGAAAGCTTGATATGATAGGCTTTTTTTCATTTTGATTAGCGTACTGTACGGATACGCATTGTGTTTGTACGAACAGCTTCTCCAACTGGCACACCAGCTACGATAACGATATCGTCACCAGATTGTACAAGTCCTGCTTCAACTGCTTTACGTTCAGCGATTTCGAACATATCGTCAGTTGATGATGGAGCATCTGTCAACATTGGGATAACACCCCAGTTCAACATCAATCCACGTTCTGTCAATTCGTCGAATGTCAATGCCAAGATGTCAGCATTTGGACGGTATTTAGAAATCAAACGTGCAGTGTGACCTGTCTTAGTAAGAGTTACAACCAATTTGATATCCATTGAGTTAGTAGCATCTTTAACAGCTGAAGCCATTACTTCTGTCTTAGAGTTACGTTCAAATGAATCTGAGTTCAAACGACCGTATTCGTTAAGAAGAGTTTGAGCGTTCTTGTCGATTGTAGCCATTGTAGTTACTGACTCAAGTGGGTATTTACCGTTTGCAGACTCACCTGAAAGCATTGTAGCGTCAGTTCCGTCGATAACAGCGTTAAATACGTCTGATACTTCTGAACGAGTTGCACGTGGTTTTTCAGTCATTGTTTCAAGCATGTTTGTTGCAGTGATAACAACTTTACCTGCAGCATTGACTTTAGTGATAATCATTTTTTGGTAAACTGGAACCATTTCGAATGGTACTTCGATACCCATGTCACCACGAGCGATCATGATACCATCAGCAGCTTCGATGATTTCATCCAAGTTATCGATACCTTGTTGGTTTTCGATTTTAGCGAACAATTGAACATGTCCATTTCCAGTTTCTTCACAGATTGCACGAACTTCGTTCACGTCTTTAGCAGTACGTACGAATGAAATCGCGATGAAGTTGATACCTTGTTCAAGACCGAAGCGAATGTCATCGTTATCGCGTTCAGCAAGTGCTGGGAAAGGAATTTTAGTGTTAGGGATGTTAACACCTTTTTGTTTAGCAATTACGCCATCGTTTTCAACTTCAACTTCAAATTCACGAGTTGCATCATCTTTAGCAACCACACGAAGACCAAGTTTACCATCGTCAACCAAAACTTGACGACCAACTTCAACATCATCATAGATATCAAGAGCACCAGCAACGTTCAATGCAATCACATCACGAGTTGATTTGATTCCCTGTTTAGTTGCAACACGGATTTTCTCACCAGTTTTGTATGAATACTCTTTAGCTTCACCTTCGAACAATTCTGTACGGATTTCTGGTCCTTTTGTATCAAGAAGGAAACCAACTTTTTTACCTGCAAGTTTTTCTGCAAGTTTAACAGTTGCCATACGCTCACCTTGTTCTTGGTGGTCACCGTGTGAGAAGTTGAAACGGAATGTGTTAGCACCAGCTTCAATCAATTTGGCAATGTTTTTAGCTGAAGCTTCAACATCAAGTTTTTCACCCCAGTATCCGTCATCACCAAATTTTTTACCACCACGGATTTCTACCGCAGGTCCCAAAGTTGCAACGATTTTTACACGTTTATTCATGATTTTTGTGACTCCTTTATATATGACCTTTTTGGTCTTATTAACTAAATTATAAATTATGACAAGCTCTTATTCAAGCTAGATAGCTCAAGGTCAGCCTTGTGTGGGTTGTTAACCACAATCTTACCATCTGCAGTAAGGCTAAACAATGCTCCTTCTTCTGCAGTTCCAAGAATTGGGTTTTCAACCATTTTCTCGTTACGGATACCAACCGCAACACCACCGATACCTTCTTTAAGAAGTTTAACAGCATGGGCACCCATACGTGACGCCAAAACACGGTCACGCGCAGTTGGAGAACCACCACGTTGAATATGTCCAAGTTCTGTCACACGAAGGTCGCTTGTATCCCCAGCTTCTTTTAGTTTTTGACCAAATTCAGCTGCAGACATTACACCTTCTGCCAAGACGATGATGTTGTGTTTTTTACCACACTCATAACCACATTTAATGCTTTCTACGATATCTTCAATCTTGAAGCCTTCTTCAGGAATGATGATTTCATCAGCACCAGTTGCGATACCTGCCCAAAGAGCGATATCACCTGCGTTACGTCCCATAACTTCGATAACAAAAGTACGACGGTGACTTGATGACGTATCACGAATCTTATCGATAGCATCCATAGCAGTCGTAACCGCTGTGTCAAAACCGATTGTGAAGTCAGTACCAACGATATCGTTATCGATTGTACCTGGAAGACCGATAGCTGGGAAGCCATGTTCAGTCAAACGCATAGCACCGTGGTAAGATCCGTCACCACCGATAACAACTACACCTTCAATCCCGTGTTTTTTCAATTGCTCAATCCCTTTAAGTTGCCCTTCAAGTTGAGCGAACTCTGGATAACGAGCTGAGTGAAGGAAAGTACCACCACGAGAAATGATATCTCCTACTGAAGCAGCATCTAGGGGATGAATTTCACCAGCAACCATACCAGCATATCCATCATAGATACCAAATACTTCCATTCCTTCTGAAATTGCTTGACGAACAACTGCACGGATGGCAGCGTTCATACCAGGGGCGTCTCCACCACTAGTCAAAACAGCAATACGTTTCATATTGGTTATGCTCCTTTTTCTTTTAACATTCTTACTGATTATACCACATTTACGTTGAAAATTCTTCTATTTTCCGTAATTTTAGCGATAAATCGTTTTCATAACGATTCCATTCAATTTCGCTTCTAATTCATCAGATTTAGCTACAAAATGGTTGGGAGAAACAATCGTTCTCTGTTCCTCTTCATACCTGATGATGACTGGGATTGGGCCTTTATATTGATCTAAAATTCTCGAAATTTCTTGATCCGAATCATGATTTTTCACCTGAATCCAAAAGCGCTCAGCAACTGCTTCTCTTATTTCTTGTGCAATCATTTGCAGACGACCGTCACGTGACTGGATTTTTCCTTTTATATAGTAGAAGGCTCCTTCTCTTACTTCCTGTCCAACCTGTCGATATAAATCTGAAAAGAGGGTAACATCCAATTTTTTCTTACTGTCATCCACCTGTAAGAAAGCCATATTTTCACCCTTTTTGGTACGAATTACTTTTATTTTCTGAACTTCAACCAAAATAATAGCGTAGCTATTTTCTGACAAATTTCCAATTGGGGTAATAGGGTAAATAGCCTTACTTGCAATAGCTTGTAAGGGATGTTTGCTCACTCCTACTCCTAGAAGCTCTTGTTCCATGTAGAATTTTTCTTGCTCCGACCAGTCCTCCGAATCTTGCCAACTATAGATGGTCTCTCCAAATAAGCTTCCTAACACTTTCACAAATTCAAATAGATTAGCTAAATTATTGAATACTTTTTGACGATTTTTTTCAAATGAATCGAAAAGACCAACTTTTACCAAAGGTTCCAGCAAAGGAAGTTTCAAATAATTCTCAGGTAGTTTAGCTAAAAAATCTTCAATATTAGAATAAGGTCTATGTTCAATAATCCAAAGCGCCAAATCCTTGCTGAGCCCCTTAATCGATTTCAAACCTAGATAGATAGACTTGTTGGCAATTTTATCGTGATAGGGAATAGTATTGATGGACAATGGGGCTACTTCAAAACCTGCTTCTAAGGCATCTGTTACATAATCACTATTGGCAGAATTCAACATGACCTGATAAAAAATAGCTGGATAATGTGTTTTGAAATAAGCCAATTGGAAGGCCAAGGCTGAGTAGGCATAGGCGTGTGACCTGTTAAAACCATAACCTGCAAACTTCTCCATAACATCAAAAACCTGCTCTGCTTTTTCCGCAGTATGACCAGCTTCTATGGAGCCATGAATAAAGGAAGCCCTCATCTCATGCATAGCAGAGGCATCCTTTTTACCCATAGCTCGACGCAAAATATCAGCCTTCCCAAGACTAAATCCAGCAAATCGCTGAGCAACCTGCATAACCTGCTCCTGATAGAGCATAATGCCATAAGTTGGAGCCAAAATATCCTCAAGTGCTGAATCTAGAACCGTCACTTCTTCCTGCCCATGTTTTCTTGCCACAAAATTATTGATGTAGTCACTAGCACCTGGTCGATTTAGGGAAGTAGTTGCTACGACATCTTCAAAACAGACTGGCTGAACACGCTTGAGCAAGCGAATGGCACCAGGTTGCTCAAATTGAAAGATACCTTTTGTATTACCAGAGGCAAATAAAGCTAACGTTTCTTTATCTTCCAAATCAATCTCGTTGATAACTATCTTAACACCTTCTGTTTCAGCAAGCAACTCTTGCATCTTCTGGACAAAGGTCAAATTTCGTAGCCCCAGAAAATCCATTTTCAAAAGTCCACTAGCTTCAACTCCATGAGCATCATACTGAGTCAGTGGAATTTCGTCACCATGCTTTAGAGGGATGTAATTGGTCAAATCTTGGTCACTGATTACAACACCAGCCGCATGGACAGAGGTTTGTCTTGGATAGCCCTCTATCTTGCAAGCAATTTCAAAGGCTTTTTGATATTCTAGCTTACTATTGATTTGCTGACGAAACTGAAGGTTCCCTTCATAGGCTGACTTAAGATTATCACGAAAACTGATTTTCTTGGTAATTGCAGATAATTCATACTCTGGCACACCAAAACGTTTTAAGACATCTCGAAGAGCTTGCTTAGCACCAAAAGTAGAAAAGGTAACGATTTGAGCCGCATGTTTACTGCCATATTTATTACCAACATATCTGATAAAATCTGGACGATAAATATCAGGAATATCGATATCAATATCAGGCATAGTATAACGTTCACGATTGAGGAAGCGTTCAAAAATCAGATTCTTCTGAATTGGGTCAATCCCTGTGATATCCAAAGCATAGGAAACCAAGCTACCAACTGCAGAACCTCGTCCCATTCCCATATAGTAGCCATTTGAACGTCCAAAACGCAACAAATCCCAAACAACCAAGAAATAATCGTCAAAGCCCATATCATGAATAACAGCCAATTCTTGGTCTAGACGGTCTTGATATTCTTTACCAGTTAACCCCTTCTGAGCAAGCCCCAATTCAGCACGCTCTCTCAACTCTTCTACTGCTGGTCTAGCTGGATTAAAACGAGGCAGTTTCAGACTCGTATCCAAATCATAAGAAATACTTGAAATAAGCTTTTCTAAATTGTCCAAGGCTTGCGGAAAACGTTCTTGGAATAGTTTCTCTAAAGAACTTGCCGATATAAAGACATCTTGTCGTGAACGCAAGGGAACTTCTCTAAGTGGTAGATTTTCTTTAATCGCAGTTAATACTTGCAGAACTTCTCTATCCCTGCTTTCAAAAGAATTGACCCGATACAGTGGCAAAATAGGATGATGAAATTCGCTTGCCAGTGTTTCTGGGTAAACCCCAATATAGTAATCACAGCCTAGATTTAACGACTCCAGTCCATCAAAATAAGGAACAACGACCGCAATATCCTCTAGGTACTGAGATAAAACCGCCCAATTTTTCTCCCCCTGCATCTTGGCTGTTGAGAGTTTCATCAGCTGCTGATAGCCCACACTAGATAGAGCTAAAAAGCGCAGATTCACTTCCTGAGCATCCACAAATACTGTCATTTCAAGCCCCAGCAAAGGATGAATCCCGTATTTTTTGGTAACCTCTAGAAAGTCAAAAGCACCATAAAGATTATCAATATCCATCATGGCCAAATGTGTGTAGCCGAATTCTTTAGCTGCTCTCACATACTTATCGATCGAAATGACGCTCTCCATAAAACTATAGACTGTTTTTGTATCTAGTTGTGCGATCAATTTACACTTCTCCTCTATCGTTCTCACTATATTATACCATTTTCAAAAAGAGAAAGAAAAGAACCTGAGATAACAAATCTCAAGTTCTTTCTTTATCTGATTGCAAGTTCGCATCTAATGAGAATCAAAATGATTATTCTTCATCTTCTCTTTTCTTACGAGCAATCAATCCAAATCCACTTAGGGCTCCTAGAAGTCCAAGTGCTGCAAGGCTAGCATGATCTTCTGTACCTGTATTTGGAAGTTCACGTTGACCGTCCATGTATTGAGGTGTAGAAGGCGCTGCTGGTTGAGTTGTCGGAGTTCCATTATTATTTCCGTTGTTATCTCCATTATCTGCAGGTGTTACAGGTTGTGGAGTATCTGGTTGAGGTTCCGGTTGTGGCTCTGGCTGAGGCGCTGGTTGTGGCGCTGGAGCTGGAGCTGGGTATGGAGTTGGATTTGGTGTAGGATCCTTAGGAATGTAGTTGATTGGTGTATCTTGCGTTGGATCACCAGGTACCTCTGGTACTTCGTATCCTTTCGTTGGATCATTTGGATCAACTGGTTTCAATGGTTGACCTTCTGGATCTACAGGGATAAATCCTGGTACATAAGGTACTTTAGGTTTATCAGTTCCTGGTTTAGTTGGATCTTTAGGATCGTTTGGATAAGTGATTGGATTTGTTGGTGTTCCTGGAATATTTGGAATCCATGAACCTAACTTATCGTAAATCACTGTTTCATTGATATCCTTGATTGTATCAGGAGTTACTTGTACATCTTTAGTTGATGATTCTAGATCACCAGCTTTAGCGATGTATCCTTTCACAACTGGTACTGGGTAACCGTTGAAGATATTATCGTTACGATCTGTTGTCCATTCACCATATGTGATTTCACCAGTTACTAAGTTAACTTTCGCTTCACGAGTGAACTTGATTGTTTCAACACGAGTTTCAGAAACTTCTTTTCCATTGCGATCTACATACTTGATCGTACGTGTAGCTGATTTCTCAGTTACAAGATCTTTCACAGTATTTGGCCATACTGGACTATTTGGATCGTTAGGGAATACTGGTTCACCTGGTTTTGGAGTTGATGGTGTTACAGGTGTTCCATCAGGATTCTTCGGTAAGTTTGGATCATTTGGATCTACTGGTTTACCTGGTGTAACTGGAATAATTCTTTCAGCTACTGTTACAGTAAAGATTTGATCTACAGATTTATCTTTATCAAATACTCTGTCTGTATCTTTAGATGGGAACTCATTCTTAACGACTCTGTATCCAGCTTTTTCAAGTCTTTCAATAGTCTTAGTCACTTCATCAACTTTAGACTTGTTGAAATTAGTTCCTGAATCACCTTCGTCCACTACTGGAGTTGATACAACTTTACCTTTTTCATCTACGAAGTTTGTGATAGCTTTTTGCTTATCAGTTACGTAAGTGATTGGCGTATCAGTTCCTGGATCTGTTGGTACTGGTGGTACTTCATATCCTTGAGTTGGATCGTTAGGATCAACTGGTGTCAATGGAACTAGTGGGTTATCCGGACTAATTGGTTTAGTTGGATCTTTTGGTACCACAGGTGTAGTTCCTGGGATATAAGGCACTTTAGGTTTATCAGTTCCAGGTTTAGTTGGGTCTTTTGGATCATTTGGATACGTAACCGGAGGAACTGGTGTAGAACCTTCTGGTACTTTCGGTACCCATGAACCAAGTTTAGTGTAGACAACTTCGATATTTTCATCTTTAGAGTCTGCAGTTAGGTTTTCTGTAGCTGCTACTTCTTTTTGTTTCGCATCTTTTAGGATGTAACCTTTAACGACTGGTGATTCAACTTTATCGAATGTTGTATCTCCATCTTTGGCAATCCAGTCACCGTAAGTGATTAAACCTGTTACAGAATTAATCTTAGCTTCACGAGTGAATGTAACTTTATCTGTTACTTTCTTAGCTACTTCCTCACCTTTTTCGTTAACGTATGTGATTGTACGGTTCACATGGCGAGTTGTATCAAGCTTCTTGATTAGATCTTCTGTCCATTTTGGTCCTGTTGGGTTGTTAGGATCGATTGGATCACCTGGTTTTGGTTTGTTTGGATCATTTGGATTAGTTGGATCTACTGGTTTGATTGGCTCAACGTGTGGTGTAACTGTAACTACGAATCTTTGATCTACTTTTGTATCTTTATCGTAGTTCTTATCTGTAGCTGTTGTGAATCCGTCACTTACTAAGTCATATCCTAGAGCTTTCAATTCAGCAAGTTTAGTTGCTGTTGAGTACTCGATTGGTTCTCCAGATTTACCTTTCAGGTTATCTGTATGAAGTACTGTTCCAGTTCCTTCTACAACATAAGTTACTGTTGCTTTTTGAGTATCTTTCTCATAAGTGATTTCAGTATCTTTTGTTGGATTTTCAGGTGTTGGTGGAACATATCCTTTGCTTGGATCATTTGGATCTACTGGTTTCAGTGGGTTTCCATTTGGATCTTTTGGCGTTGTTCCTGGAACGTGAGGAATCACTGTTGTTGGTGTTCCTGGTTTTGTTGGATCTGTTGGATCATTTGGATATTGAGGTTTATCAACTTTTGGAACTTCAAATCCTTCTGGTACTTTCGGTACATATTTACCTAGTGGTGAGTAAACTACGTTTACTACTGAGTCAGCTGCGTCGTGGGCAACATTTTCTACTTTTTCAGCTGCTTTAATATCTGCAACATATCCTTCGATTACTGGAGAAGTTACTTCAGCTAATGTTTGTGGTTCTGTCCAATCAGAAGTATAAGTGATTTCACCTGTTACTTTGTTTAGATCACCTTTACGAGAGTAACGAAGTTTTTGTTCTACAGTAGCCGCAGCTTCTTGACCACGTTTCGCTTCTTCTACTTTATCCGTATTCGCATATCTGTAGTTGATTGTACGATTTACTTCATCTAGTAATCCAAGTTGTTCGTATGTACGTTGTTTTGGATCTCCAGGTACTTTGTCTCCTGGTTTTGGAGTAACATTAGGATTATTTGGATCTATCGGTTTATCTGGATCGATTGGTGTGATACCTTCTTTAACGATCACATAGTAAACTTGGCTAATTCCGTTGTTACCTTTGTCATCCTTGTCATCAAATGTACGGTTTGCTTCAGCGTAGAATGCTACACGTTCTGCTGTATAAGCTGGATCAGTTGGTGCAACAACTTCATAACCTTTAGCTTCTAATTCACCTTTAACGTTATCAATGTTTGTTGTCTTAATTGCTTTACCTGTGTCTCCTGCTTCTGCAACTGATACGTGAACTGCAGTTCCATCCTCTTTAATGAAGTGAACTAGAGCTACTTGAGAACCATCTTTAACATACGTAATTGTAGTGTTTTGAGTTGGATCTTCTGGTACTTTCGGTACTTCATATCCTTTAGTTGGATCATTTGGATCTTTCGGAGTTAATGGTTTACCATCTGGTCCTACTGGTGTTGTTCCAGGGATGTACGGTACTACTGGAGTTTCAGCAGGTGTTCCTGGTTTTGTAGGATCGTTTGGATCATTTGTATATGGTTTTGGTGTTAAGTCAGTGTTCGCTGGAGGTGTTAGTCCCTCAGGAATTACTGGTACATATGAACCAAGTTTACGGTAGATGATTGTTTCTTCACTATCTTTATCAGTAGCTTGTACATTTGTACGCTCTGTTGATTTAGCTGCTGAAGCTACATATCCTGGTTTGCTTGGTGTTGTTACAGCATCGATTGTTGTATCGTCACCTTTAGCTTTCCAGTCAGAGAAGTTAGAGATTGCTCCTGTTACTGGATCTAAGTCAGCTGTACGAGTGAATGTTAATGTTTGTACATTGTCAGGGATACCTGCATCTGATCCGTCAGCTAGTTTGTAGTGAACTGTGTGTGTTACTTCTTCGATTAATCCTAATTCTTTGTAAGTACGTCCTTTTGGATCGTTTGGTACTTTGTCTTCAGGTTTAGGAGTAACATTTGGAGTATTTGGATCTACTGGCTTACTTGGATCGATATTTGCTGGTTTGGTAGTATAGATTACTGTTTCAGTAATATCCTCAGCAGTTGCTGTTACTTCTGTCGCTGGTACAGTCTCTTTATCTGGAGTGAAGTTTGTAACTTTTGGTGAAGTTACAGCTTCAAATGTTTGAGCTGGTGACCATTCTCCGAATGTAACCTTACCAGTTACTGGATTGATAGTTGCTGAACGTTTGAACTCTTTAGTTTCTTGTACTGAATCAGCAGCCTTTGAACCATCTGCGTAAACATACTTGATTGTACGTTTAACTTCTTCTTTACGTCCATCTTCTAACTCTTTGATTAACTCTGGAGTCCATTTTGGTCCTGTTGGATTATTTGGATCGATTGGTTCTCCTGGAGTTGGTTTTGGATCGTTTGGATTTACCGTTGCAGGTTTAACTGTTACAAGGACTTTGTATTCTTGGTTAGTCTTAGAGTCTGCATCAAACTTACCATTTTCTGGGTAATTGTTTTCAACAACTGTGTATCCTTTAGCTTTCAGAGCTGCAATAGTTTTCTCTACTTCTGCACCTTTAGTGAAGGCTTTTCCTGTGTCTCCTGTGTCAACAATTGATTGAGCTACTCCACCTTTTTCAGTCTTATCAGTTTCACTGTTTACTTCGATAAAGTGTGTAACTGCTACTTGAGAACCATCTTTCGTATAAACGATAGTAGTGTCTTCTGTAGGGTTCGTTGGGACTGGTGGATTATATCCTTGTTTTGGATCGTTAGGATCTTTTTGAGTTAATGGTTGTCCATTTGGTCCTACAGGTGTTGTTCCTGGAACATATGGAATCGTTGTTGTTGGTGTTCCTGGTTTTGTTGGATCGTCCGGATTATTTGGATATTGTGGATTTTCAATTGTCGGAGGAGTGAATCCTTCTGGTACAACTGGTACAAATTTACCTAAATCTTTATAGATAACTTTTTCAATAATATCTTTATCCGTTGCATTAACACCCGTTACATCTTTCTTAGATGACTCAACATCTCCTGTAGCTACATATCCAGTTTTAACTGGTACTACAGCTTTACCTTCAAGAGTTGTATCGTTATCTTTAGCTGTCCATTCACTATAAGTAATCTCTTTTGTTACAGCATTAACTGTTGCTGTACGTGTAAAGCTTACTGTAGTTTCATGTTTAGGTTCTGCATCAGTTCCACGTTTAGTAGTATCTGCTACATCATCTGCATAAGTATACGTAATTGTACGTTTTACTTCTTCAGCTAGTTTTAGATCTTTATATTTTGGTCCATTTGGATTTTTTGGATCTACTGGTTTTTCAGGATCAAAGTTTGGATCATTTGGATCAATTGTAATTTGTTTTGTTTTGTAAACTACAACTTCTTCATAATCAGCCGCATCTGCCGTCACAGTTTTCGCTGGTACGTCACTTACTGTTGGATTACTTACTAATGCTGAAGTGTATCCGTCAATTGTAGGAGTTGTAACAGCTTCAAATCCATCAGTTGTCTTAGGCGTCCATGCTCCATATTCAATGCCTCCTGAAACAAGGTTAACTTTAGCTGTTCTAGTAAATTCAAGCGTTTGAACTTTCTTAGCTACTACATCTGTTCCAAGTTTACCATCTTCTACTGGAGTTGCATCTTCATATACATACTTAATTGTACGTGTTACAGATTCAGTTGTCTTCAAGTCTTTAACAGATTCTGGCCATTTTGGTCCATCTGGTTTTGTTGGATCTACTGGTTGACCTGGTTCTGGTTTTACATATCCAGGTGTTGTTGGATCTGTTGGAATATCTTTAACAATAGGTTTGAATGTAACTGTATATTCTTGGTTTGTTGATGCATCAGCGTCAAATACTTTTTCAGCATCTGTTGATGGATAATCTTTTTCACCTGCGTTGACGTTAGCTACCTTTTCATATCCACGAGCTAAAATCTTGTTGATTGCTGCTGTTACATCAGCATCTTTAGTAAAGGCCTTGCCTGTATCTCCAGAATCAACTACTGAAGGTTCCAGTCCTTTACCAGTTGTATCTACGAATTTCGTTACCGCTATTTGAGAACCATCTTTAACGTATAAGATTGTAGTGTCACCTGTTGGTGTTGTTGGCGCTGGCGGTAAGTATCCTTCTTCTTTATTAGCAGGGTTCTTCGGTGTCAACGGTTGTCCATCTGGTCCTACTGGTGTAGTTCCTGGTACGTATGGAATCGTTGTTGTTGGTGTTCCTGGTTTTGTAGGATCATCTGGATTGTTTGGATATTGTGGATCTTGAATTGTAGGAGGAGTGAATCCTTCTGGTACAACTGGTACGTATTTACCTAGTGCTTTGTACACTACTTTTTCCGTAATATCTTTATCTTCTGCCTTAACATTTTCCACAGGTTTAGTAGATGAATCTACATCTCCTGTCGCTACATAACCTGCTACTTTTGGAAGTTCTGCTTTTCCTTCTAATGTAGTGTCATTATCTTTAGCTTCCCATTCTCCGTATGTGATTTCTCCTGTTACTGGGTTCACTTTAGCTACACGAGTGTAATTAACTTTTGTAGTGAATGGTTCTGCTACATTAGTTCCACCTTTATTTCCATCTTTTTCAGCTTGGTTTAATTCACTTGCTTCTGTTGAGTAAGTGTACGAAATTGTACGTGTTACCTCTTCAGTATTTTTAAGTTTCGCAAGTAATTCGTCCGTCCATTTTGGTCCATTTGGATCATTTGGATTAATTGGCTCATCTTTCTTAGGTTCTTTATAACCTGGAGCTTTTGGATCAACTGTGATTAATTTAGTTTTATAAACTACTACTTCTTCAAAGTCTTTATCTGTAGCCGCTACAGTTTTCGCTGGTACATTTGCAACTGCTGGTGTTACACCTGCAACTGCCGCAGTATATTTCTCAAGTGTTGGAGAAGTTACTGCTTCAAATGTTTGATCAGCTGACCAGTCTCCGTAAGTGATTTCTCCTGACGCTACATTAATCTTACCAGAACGAGTGAATTTAAGTGTTTTAACTTTCTTATCAGCTACACTTGTTAAATCAGATTCCGCTACTGGAGTACCATCTTCGTATACATACTTAATTGTACGTGTTACTTCTTCTTGTACTTTTACAGCGTTGATTAATGCTTCAGTCCATTTTGGTCCATCTGGATTATTTGGATCGATTGGCGTTACACCTGGAGTTGGTTTTGGATTTTCATTACTTGATGGTTTAGTTGGATCAAATGATGGAATATCCACTACTTTAGCTTTGAATTTCACCACATATTCTTGATCAACTGCACCGTCTTTATCGAATTTATCTGTTGATACAAATCCGTTATTTACTAATTCGTAACCTTTCTTAACTAGCTCAGCAATCTTATCAGTTACTGAAGTTGCTGTTGTTGCTGGGTAAGCTGCTTCTGATTTACCAGTTACTGCGATTGGGTCTGCAAGACCAGGAGTAATGACTTTATCTGTATTAGTAGGATCTACTTCTACAAATTTCACGACTGCTTTTTGGTCTATTGGAGAGTATTTAACAGTAACTAGAAGTTTGTCTGGACTTGACTCAGGATCGATATCAGCTGTTGCTTCTACTAGAGCATTGTCAGGTAAATATCCTGGAACAGTAGGAGATGTTACATTATTAAATCTTCTATCGCTATCTTCTTGAGATACTTCTGTTTCTGCTCCTGTTGTTGGAGAAATCTTCGAAATTTTTCCTTCAGTAGCTTCCCATTTACCATAACTAACCGCTGCTTTTGCTTCATCTGTAGCATTAGCTGCTTTTGCTTTATCTTCTACAAACTTAAATAATTTAGCTTTTGCATCTTCTACTGCTTTAGAATTTTCTCCACTTGCTTTTACAACATCATTATATTTTTTATATTCTTCTGGATATAATCTTGATGTTGCTGCAAGGTCAAGCTTACGAGTACGCGTGAATGTTAGAGTTTCTTTTACTCTGTCCGCTTTATCATTGTCATTGACTTTTACATACGCTTCTTTTCTATCAGCTGGAATTTCATCCGTTAGATTTTCGTTTGCTACATCTGCAACTGCTTTATCTGCATAAACATAGTCAATATAACGTGTTACTGTTCTTGTTTCATTATCTGAAGCTGAAAGTTCAGTTTTCTTGTGACGTAAGTATACATTGAATGGTTGGTCTACATCTTTATCATTATCAAATGTGCGTCCACCTGTGATAGCTTTACCTTGAGCATCGTTTGTATAGTCATCTGTTACTAATTCATAACCAAGGTCTTCATATTTCTTAATTGTTTCTGCTGTTGAATAAGGAATTGCTGTATGAGATTTACCTTGAAGTTTCTCAACATTATAAGTTGTTTTCGCATCCGCACCTGTTGTAGGAGCTGTATTTGCTGTTTGAATTTCAAGAATACGAGCTTCACCCGTTGCATCTAAGTCGATATAAGTCACATTTGCTTTTTGTTTATCAGCTTTATAAACCACATACATATCAAAGTCATCTTTATCATCTGAACGAACTTCTGATACTAATGGTTCATATGCTCCAACATCTCTAGTATTATTAGCTACTGGAGTATATAGACCGACAGGTTGTTTTCCATTATGGATGTGACCCATCTTACCATCAGCATTTGGTGTGAAGTCAGCTGTTACTACTTCAGCTGTGTATCCTTTAACTGTTGGTGAGATAATTTCTTTGAATTTAGAGTTTTCATCACTTGAAGCTGTCCATTTACCAATAATAATTGAACCTTGATTGAACTGTGTTCCCGCCGGAATCGTATCTCCAACTTTATAAACATGCCCTGTTGCATCTGTAACTTGGTTTGCAGTTACTAATTCTTTATCAGTTGTACCAGCTTCAGAGAAAATCTTGTAATCACGAGTATAATCAATCGTTTGTTTTCGAGTAACTGGTGTGTTATCGATTGCTACGATTGGATCATTATCTTTGTATGAATCTTGACTTGACGGGTTATCGTTATCATTTTCGTATACATAATGAATTGTACGAGTGATTGAAGCTTTTGATTGTGGTTTAACAATCGGAATATACTTCGCTTTACCGTAGTCAGTTCCATATTTACTTGTTACAGAATCTCCATCTACTTTATCATTATAGTCCACATCTGGTTGTTGTTTTACTACACCTGTACCAGTTCCTACGAATTTAGGATGTGGAGCGAATGTAATTTCACCAGTATCTTGATCTAATGTGTACGTACCTTCATTTTCGATTACGATTTCTGTATCTGTCACTTTAGTATAGCTACGAGGTACTGTTGTAACTACACCAGTTTCAGGATCAATATGAACCGCATCTGGAAGTTTAGATCCCATTAAGTTCTCATACGTTGTTGCTTCACGAGATCCTTTTGGAACAATATCATTGTTAGCGTTGTATGTCGTTCCGTTTAATGTGATACTCTCACCTTTCGGAACAAGCTGATCCGCTGGAGTCTCTTTCCCTAAAACAGAGAATTTATCAGCCGTAACTTGTGGAATAGTCTCACCATTTTGATATGTTTTCTTCCACGTAGTTATTTGAGCTCCTCCAGTTATCTTAAGTGGAGTAACAAGTTGATCACCTTTTTGAACTTTACTTCCTACAGGAATAACAACATTTGCTCCATTTCTTAAAACTGTTGTCGGCTCTGTAACTGTAGGTTCTGCACCTTCTAAAATTGCTCCTGCAGGTACTGAACCAGTACTATAACGAACATTACTTACAAGTACATCTCCTGTTCCATTAACTGTCACAGCTTCAGTTGCAGCGATTCTTGTATTTGCAGGAATCTTATCAGCCGGTTTGAATGTTGCTGTTTTTCCATTAGGTAATGTTACTTCTGTTTCTTTATCAACTTTTGTATCTTCAGTATACACTTTCCCAGGAATTTCTTTTTGCTTAGCTAGTGTTGGTTTTTTAGTTTTATCTAAAATTGCAAAATTCGCTGTATACTTCGTGTCTTCAATCTTATCATTTGTTACTGTTTCAACTGTTGCATAAGCTGGAATTGTTGGATTAGATTTTTGTTTAGCTCCTTGAACATCTTCTGTAATTGTATCTTCCCCTACAGGACGAACGTCAATAACAGTTGGAATATAGCTAGTATCCATTGATTTGTAGCCATTATTTCCATTATTTACGTTATCTAACACTTTATCTTTTTCAGCTAATGTAGTAGATGTTCTAGAAGTTTCAATTGTATCACTTGTAGCTTCCCAACCAGTTGAACTATTGTTATCATCCCATGCACGAACTGCGATACCTTTAGCAGTACCTACATATGCATCTACAGGTTTGAATGTTAATGTAGTTTCATATAAACCATTTCCAATAGAAACATTTTTACCGTTACTTGCTGGGTTAACTTTATAAGTACCTACTTCATTACCTGCAGTATCATATTCAGTATATTTGTCTAATAAGTATTCTGTTTTGTTATTAAGTGGGTTGGTAATTTTTAGAGCTTTACCTAATTTGTTACCTTTTTTATCTTTAACTGTTACGTATTGTCCAGTGAATACTGTAGCACCATTACGCTCTACGAAAATCTTACCATTTTCCTCTCGATAGTTTGAAGGTAGTTCGCCAGGAGCTGGTGTGTATGCTTCTTCCGATGCAACTTGTTTGTCTGTTAAAACAATTTTTGGTGGTAAGCTTTCATTTTCAATTTGTGCCCATTGTTTATATTTCGAATCTTTGTTTTTACCACTGGCTGTGAACATCGCATTTGTTGGTAACTTAACAGTTTGCTCACGACCTTGGAAATCTTTTGTTTCATGTTTTGTACCACGTGGCATATGGATAACATGCGTTTCAAAGTCTTCTACTTCCCCTGATGATGCTACACCAGTTGGTTCTAAAATTTCATCTTTAGTTAGTGAAATACGTAAACGTACACCTAGACTATCTGCTGAAGTATCTAGTAATTGTGGTGTGTTTTTGAACTTAATATTATAAGTTCCATTTTTATTAACTTCTACAATTTCTGAAGATTCATTAAGATCGAATTTACCGTTGTTATTGAAGTCTACCCAACCACGAACATAGGCTTTATCGTTATTTACACCTAAATTAGCACGAACTCCTTCAAGAACATATTCATTACCTTGAGCTTGACGTAGTTTATACTCAGTTGCCACAGCTGGATCGAGTAATTGACTTTCTCCTTCATCTCCAAGAGTGCCTTCACCTAAAGCTCCA
This sequence comes from Streptococcus mitis, assembly GCF_905187535.1. Taxonomy (GTDB): domain Bacteria; phylum Bacillota; class Bacilli; order Lactobacillales; family Streptococcaceae; genus Streptococcus; species Streptococcus mitis_BS. Next base: position 254,854 of record NZ_CAJJIE010000060.1, on the reverse strand, counting down.
GTTGTATGGTTATAAACCCCACGGATTGGAAGATGTGTTTGAGGATTTTCCATTTCAATAACATCCCCTTGATTTAATAACACACGGGTATGATCTTCTTTTTCAATTACAGCATTTCCATTTGGTAAAACTAAGTATTTACCAGTAACACCCTTATCTGTCTTAACAACAGTTTTTCCAGATTCTAATGGTGTCTCTTTATATTTCTCTGATGTGATTAAATCATCAAGTACCCATCCACCTGAGGGGTCAGTCTTCGTTGAACGGAAGTCTGGATCTCCTTTAACATTACCTAGGTATGGTTGAGTAGCAGTAACTTGTGTTTTCACACCATCTTTAACAACTTCTTTGTTGAAATCTCCGATGATATGTTGAGCTGAACCATAAGATTGTGGTGCATCTCCACCATCGTAAATCATGAAACCAATAGTTCCTGCTTGTGCACCTGAAGAGTTTAAGTACATTGATAATGTCTTAACGTTTTGAGAAAGTGCAATTGGTAATGAGTTTTTAGAACCCATTGCTGTATAGTTAGCTCCAAATGTATTCGTTCCATATGCAGAAGGGTTTCCTTTTTCATCTACGTTAACCCAATCTTTTGGATTATACCCTGCTTCTGCAAGACGTCCATCTGCATTTACATCACTTGGTCTACTTGGATAAACTCCTTGAGCAGTTTTTTCGTCAATGTCTTTTTGAAGGTTTAACGCCATGAATTGTTCCCATTTCGTACCATCTGTCTCGAATTGAACAATTTCTGTTTTTGTAGCTTCTTCTGCATCCGCAGCAATTACGTTAACATCTACTATACGACCATTATAAGTTGCAGAAAGCGCAAATGTCACCCCTACATTCGCTTCATCACGAGATGATGTGAAAGCAGTAAGCATTTCACTTCCATCTGGATTTGTTGTTGGAAGACCTGCTTTTCTTAAGTATGACCATTGAGTATCCTGAGCTGTTATAAGTACATCAGCTTTTCTTTCGTTACCAATCTTTTTATATAACGCAGCTGATCCGTTTGGTACAGCCTTACCATTCACATTAACATACGTGAATCCCGTTTCTGATAATTTTGTTGCGGATAAGTTTTGACTGGCAATAGCATTGTTGTAGTCTTTAACAGCTTTTTGATAAGCTGCTGCTTTTGCATAGTAGGCATCTGTATTAGCAAATGTTTCTGTCGGATATTCTGGTATCGTTAATGCTACACCATTTACTGACACTGTTGGGTTATTCGCAAATGTTGTTTTATTTTTTGTAGCATTTTCTTTGAATCTTTTATCCTCAGCTTGTGCTTTCGCTAATTGTTTATCAGAACCCCAATCACCATAATCACGAACCGCATTCACTGGTCCTGCTGGTGTTTTATTTGGGTCAGCCTCTACATTTTTCGAACCTAATTTTATAACTGTAGCTGTTAAAGTATAGCCTTCAACCTTTGTTTTAACATTGAACTTCATACCTTCTTGTAAAGCTTCGTAAAGTTCATGATCGTTTTGAGCTCCACCCGTGTAGTATAAATGTTCAACATATTTCGCAGTTCCTGAATTTAAGAATTTATCATCAGTTGTTAAACCTTTTGAACCATCAGCATAGGTAACATCACGAACCATTGTGATTTTACCTTCAACTCTATCACCATTTGGATATGTGATAGTTTTAGTAATTGGTTGCGCTAATTTTCTTGCAGGCCCTACTACAGTACCATTAGAGTATGTAATTGATGCTGCTGCAAAGTCGAACCAGTTAATGTTATTTTTAAGTTGCTCTAAGTTTTTTGTACCTGCAGTACCAACAACAGTATTTCCAGAAGGAATATTAGTTTTAACACCATTTACAGTAACAGTTGCTTCACCTGCAGTCGCGTTTCCTTTTTTTACTACTTCAATCATAGAAGGATCCGTAATACTTGGGTTCGCATTCATGATTTCACGTTTAACCGCTGCAACTTCTTCATCTGTTAATTCATTAATGTTTTTTACAGGAGTCTTAGTTGTTGGAGCTACGATTGCTGTATTAGTAGTAGTTTCTCCTGCCAACACTGCTTCAACTTTACCTACGTGTCCTGCACGTTTCATCTCAGCATAAACTGCTTCGATAGCTGATGAGATACGTTGGAGTTGGGCATCCAATTCTTCCTTAGTGATTTCGCCTGCAGCAAGAGCTTTCTTAGAAGCTTCGATTTGAACTTTAGCTGAAGCTACTGCAGTTGCGATTGCTTCTTTTCCAGCTTTATCTTCTGCTTTTTTATCCGCAAAGTTTGAGGCACTTGTGTTCAATACTTCTGCTTCAGATGTCAACTGTTCAAGGACAGTTTTAGTAGCAGTAATTGGATTTTCTGCTTTCTTTTCGTCCTTTTTATCAGCTTTTTCATCAACTGCTTTGTCAGCTTTTTTGTCTGTTGAAGGAGCAGTTAGTGTTGCTTTTTCTTTATCAGCTGCTTCTGTTTTTTCAGTTGTAGCTGTCTCAGCTACTTTTTCATCTTTCTTAGATGCTTCAGCAGCTAATTTTGCAACTTCCTCATCACTCAAGGTTGGCTTTTCTACTACAGCCGCTTCAGTCGTAGCAGAAAGAGCTGGTGTCGTCACATTTGTGACATTCTCACTTGCCTTTTCATCTTTTGGAGCAGATGCAACAGCTTCTGTTTTATTTTCAGTAGCTGCTTCTTCTGCCTTGGCAGTCGTTTGGGCAGCACCCAAAATCAAGGCTGTCCCCAACAGCACACTCGCAGCACCGAAATGGTACTTACGAATAGAGAAACGTTGACTCAAGCCATACCAATCAAAAGATTTATTTTTTTGTCTTTTTGATTTATACATAATGTTCACTTTCCTATTTTAATTATGTAACTACAAATTACAATTACATAGTATATATTTTATCACAAAAACGCTATCAGTTCAAGAAACAAAGAAATAAATAATTATATATATATTAATCGGTTTTTTGCTATTGTTTATATTTATATACTATTTTGTTTTTGACTTTATCTTGGTATTTTTTTATTTTTTTGATATAATAAATTAAAGTATAATTTCACTGGAGGTTTTATGCGTTTTAATCAATTCAGCTATTTAGCGCTACCTAGAGATACGATTATCTTTGAATTAAAAAAGTATGGATTTGATTTACCAGTCAACATTACAAATAAAAAAATGCTTGAAGCGTTTCTCATTCGTTTCTTTTTTAATTTTAAAGATAGCACCTATCCTCTATCCAGTTTAGCAGTTGATAAAGAAACTGACTTACTGACATTTTTTCGATCGGATAAAGAGTTGACTGCAGATATTTTCTATACTGTAGCCTTTCAACTTTTAGGTTTTTCTTATTTGGTTGACTTTGAAGACAGTGATGTTTTTCGTAAAGAGACTGGATTTCCTATTGTATATGGTGACTTGATTGAAAATCTCTATCAGTTACTCAATACTCGCACCAAAAAGGGGAACACTCTTATCGACCAACTTGTCAGTGATGGTCTTATTCCTGAGGATAATGACTATCACTACTTTAACGGCAAGAGTTTGGCTACCTTTTCTAGCCATGATGCCATTCGCGAAGTCGTTTACATTGAGTCTCGTGTCGATACTGACAAAAAAGGTCTACCAGACTTAGTCAAGGTCAGCATTATTCGTCCACGTTTTGATGGACAAATCCCTGCTATCATGACTGCCAGTCCCTATCATCAGGGAACCAATGATAAAGCTAGTGACAAAGCACTTTACAAGATGGAGGGCGAACTCGAGGTAAAACCTGCTCACAAGATTGAGTTAGAGGAACCTCAACTAAATCTCGTCCAACCTCAAGGTCAAGCTGAGCTTGTGTCAGAAGCTGAGGAAAAGCTAACTCACATCAACGCTAGCTATACTCTCAACGACTACTTCCTTCCACGAGGTTTTGCTAATCTCTATGTCTCAGGTGTTGGTACCAAAGACTCCACAGGTTTCATGACTAATGGAGACTACCAGCAAATCGAGGCTTATAAAAATGTCATTGATTGGCTTAATGGTCGTTGTCGTGCCTTTACCGACCACACGCGTCAGCGTCAAGTCAAAGCTGACTGGTCAAATGGAAAAGTAGCCACAACTGGACTTTCCTATCTTGGAACCATGTCAAATGGGCTTGCGACTACAGGCGTCGATGGTTTAGAGGTTATCATTGCTGAGGCTGGCATTTCTTCATGGTACAACTACTACCGTGAAAACGGTCTGGTGACTAGCCCAGGCGGTTATCCAGGTGAGGACTTTGACTCCCTTGCTGAGTTAACCTATTCTCGTAATCTCTTGGCTGGCGACTATATCCGTGGCAATGAAGCTCACAAAGCTGACTTAGAAAAAGTAAAAGAACAACTGGATCGCAAGTCTGGTGACTACAATCAGTTTTGGCAGGACCGCAATTATCTGCTCAATGCCCATAATGTAAAAGCAGAGGTTGTCTTTACCCACGGGTCTCAGGATTGGAATGTCAAACCACTTCATGTTTACCAGATGTTCCATGCGCTTCCTGATTATATTAATAAGCATCTCTTTTTCCATAATGGTGCCCATGTTTATATGAACAACTGGCAGTCCATTGACTTCCGTGAGTCCATGAATGCCTTATTGACTAAAAAATTACTGGGACAAGATACAGATTATCAGCTTCCTACTGTTATCTGGCAGGACAATACCGCTCCTCAGACTTGGTTATCACTTGGTACCTTCGGTGAGCAAGAAAACTTTGAAACATTCGCACTTGGTCAAGAAGAGCAAGTTATTCAAAACCAGTACTCAGATAAGGATTTTGAGCGTTATGGTAAGACATACCAGACCTTCAATACGGAACTCTATCAAGGGAAAACCAATCAAATCACTATTGACCTTCCTGTAACCAAAGATCTTCACTTGAACGGTCGTGCCCAACTCAATCTTCGTATCAAATCCAGTATAAATAAGGGGCTCTTATCTGCCCAACTACTGGAACATGGACAAAAGAAATACCTGCAACCTTATCCAGCTGTTTTAAGTGCTAGAACCATTGACAACGGTCGCTATCACATGTTGGAAAATCTTAACGAATTGCCTTTTCGTGAAAATGCACAACGCGTCGTGACAAAAGGCTACCTCAATTTGCAAAATAGAAATGATTTACTGTTAGTAGAGGATATTACTGCAGATGAATGGATGGAGATCCAGTTTGAACTGCAACCGACTATTTACAAGTTAAAAGAGGGAGATACTCTTCGTTTAGTCCTCTATACTACTGACTTTGAAATCACAATTCGTGACAATACCGCATACCAGCTGACTGTTGATCTAGAACAGTCTACTCTTATCCTACCTTGTCAAAAGGTATAATATCAGACTTTCAAGATGAAACTATTTCCACTTAAACAGTTGAAACAAACATAAACTTGGTATCAACTTCAATCCTAGTTTAAACCTATGACATGCCTAAAACTGGATCTTGGACAAAAGATACTAAAAAACTAACCAACGTGTGAAAGCATTTATAATACTCGCTACCATACCACATGTTGGAAAAGCTCTGTGAATTTCCATTTGGCATAAATTCACAACAAGTCGTGACAAAAGGCTAACCTAATTGAATGATTTACTGTTAGTAGAAGACACTAATGTAAATAAACGGATAGAGAGCCAATTCATCTCCACCCAACTAGTGACAAGTTAAAAGAGGGAGATTCTCTCCGTTTAGTCCTATACTACTGACTTTGAAATCATCATACGTGACAATACCGCTTACCACCCGACTGACAATCTCGTTCAGTCCACGCTTTCTGTATCTAGTACAAGGAGTAACATTTTATGAATAAATCTGAACACCGACACCAACTCATACGAGCTCTTGTAACAAAAAACAAGATTCATACTCAAGCTGAGCTACAAGCTCTTCTTGCCGATAATGATATTCAAGTTACACAAGCTACACTTTCAAGAGATATTAAAAGTATGAACCTTTCAAAAGTACGAGAAGAAGACAACTCTTACTACGTGCTCAATGCAGGTTCAACCTCAAAATGGGAAAAACGTCTCGAAATTTATATGGAAGATGCTCTTGTCTTGATGCGTCCAGTTCAACACCAAGTCCTACTAAAAACCCTTCCTGGGCTTGCTCAATCCTTTGGTTCTATCATTGATGCTTTGAGCTTTCCTGACGCTATCGCTACCCTCTGTGGCGATGATGTCTGTCTTGTCATCTGTGAAGATGCAGAAGCTGCTCAAAAATGCTTTGAAGAACTGAAAAAATTCGCTCCACCATTTTTCTTTGAAGAATAAAAAAATTCCGTGTCTAATCTGGCACGGAATCTTTTTATCTATTTTACTGAGATGGATTGTCTTTTTTAGTTCGTGCCAATCTCAGGGCACGATTTGGATTGAGACGATTAAACAGTTCTTCCAATTTCTTTTCATTCCAAACATCTGCGGCGGAAACAAAATTGCCATCAGCATCTCGGAAAGATATCGGTTTATCTCCCATACCAGTCTCCTAGTCTACAAATTCAAACTCAAATTTACCAATGCGGACCAAGTCCCCATCTTTAGCACCACGCGCACGAAGGGCTTCATCAACCCCCATCCCACGAAGCTGGCGGGCAAATTTCATGACAGACTCGTCACGATCAAAGTTGGTCATATTAAAGAGTTTCATGAGTTTTTCACCAGAAAGTACCCATGTCGCATCGTCATCACGGCTAATTTCAAAGGCTTTTTCTTCCTCGTCAAATCCATAGTAAGCCTCTTCTTCCATATCTGACTCGTCGTAAAGCAAGAATTCTGGTGTCTTATCTAACAATTCAGCTGTCGCATCCAAAAGCGTTGCCAGACCTTGCTTAGTCAAACCAGAAATTGGGAAGATAGCTGGTAACTCTTCAAATTCATCGTAGTTTTCAGCCAATTTTTTCTTAAATTCTTTAAGATTTTCTTGACTCTCAGGCATGTCCATTTTGTTGGCTACGATAATCTGTGGACGCTCCATGAGACGAAGATTGTATGACTCCAACTCCTTGTTAATGGCAAGATAATCCTCATAAGGATCACGGCCTTCGCTAGCTGACATATCAATAATATGAAGGATGACACGTGTACGCTCGATGTGACGGAGGAACTGGGTTCCCAAACCAACACCTTGACTAGCACCTTCAATCAAACCTGGTAAATCAGCTACTGCAAAAGATTCACCTGATTGGGTACGAACCATTCCTAAATTTGGCACAATTGTGGTAAAGTGGTAGGCACCGATTTTTGGTTTAGCAGAGGTAATAACACTTAAAAGTGTTGATTTCCCTACAGATGGGAAACCTACTAAACCAACATCCGCAAGGATTTTTAGTTCTAACTGTAACTCACGTTCCTGACCTGGTTCTCCATTTTCAGAGATTTCCGGTGCAGGATTTTTTGGTGTCGCAAAGCGAATATTTCCACGTCCACCACGACCACCGTGGGCTACGATAAATTCTTGCCCGTGTTCAATCAAATCTGTCAAGACCTTGCCAGTCTCTGCATCACGAACAGTTGTACCTTGTGGCACTCGAACTCTAAGGTCCTCGGCACCACGACCATGCATCCCTTTGGTCATTCCTTTTTCACCAGAATCCGCCTTGAAATGACGATTGTAGCGGAAATCCATCAAGGTACGTAGTCCTTCGTCTACAACAAAGACCACATTGCCTCCGCGACCACCATCACCACCCCAAGGACCACCATTAGGGACATATTTTTCACGACGAAAGGCAACCATGCCATCGCCACCATTACCAGCCTTGACCTTGATCTTGGCTGTATCTAAAAACATACTCATTTTTTTCTTCTCACTTTAAAAAAGGGCTGGGAAATCCCAGTCACAAAATTTTCTTGAATCTATTTTATAGATTACTGAGGGCACCAATTGCAGTTGCAAAAATACCCAAAATACTTGCTACTAACATGATAAGTACGATAAGCAAGGTTAATTTCTCAAACATAGTTTTTTTACGTTTTCCATTATCTCCAAATGCCATTTTTATCTCCTTCGTTACATTCTATTTTCTATTATCTTAGCATGAATTCAGCTAGTTTTCAATAGTCACTTGCTACCGGCGCAATAATCCATAAAATGATATAAGCTACAATTCCTGCCCCATAACAAAATGCAAGAACACCCCATATTACACGAACAATAGTCGGATCAATATCAAAATAATTTGCGACCCCAGCACATACTCCAGCAATTTTTTGATCACTACCACTTCTCATCAATTGTTTTTTCATAGCTATTCCTCTTTCTATTCTTCATGGTCTTTCCAATAATCTCTGATGCTGATTAACTGTGTTTTTGAAGCCCTCAGCATTCGTCTAGAGCCTTTTACAGGCACAGCAACCACCTGTTGCGGTAGATACAAAACTGTCTTAAAGATACGCTGACTGACCGTATCATCTTTTGCTAAATCTTTCTGGAAGTTATTTGAAATAATGGCATCCAGATAAAACTCATGCACTCGTTTTCCAAAGTTCTCAGCTGAAATCTCGTACAATTTCTCTGATAAGGTATGCTCATCCATATCTGGAGTTGCAATCAGGGCTTCCAAAATAGCTCCAGCCAAATCATGTTCCCCATAGTACAAGGTTCCAAACATTTTATCACTGATAAGATTATCCAGATAAGGATTTCCATGAGCAATGACAGGCGTTCCACTGGCTAAGCTTTCCAAGTAGGTCAAGCCTTGGGTTTCACTTGTCGATGCCGAGATGAAGAAATCCGCCGCCTTATAGTAAAGAGCCGTCTCACTAGGAGCAATCATGCCTGTAAAGATGACGTAGTCTTGAATCTCTAGTTTCTTGGCTTGCTCTTTGAGGTCATCCAGATAAGGACCATCCCCAGCTACCACCAGTTTGACCTTGTCTTCTTCTTTCAGAACTTCTGCAAAGGCTGCTAGTACTGCTTGAATATTTTTTTCATAGGAAATTCTGGAAAGACTAAGCAACATCTTTTCATCATCTTGAATTCCTAGTTTAGTACGCAGTTCTGTCAAATTTTCCTGCTTGATTTCCGGACGCTCAAACTTAGCTAATTCAATCCCAGTTGGAATGACCCTTTTCTCAACCTTGACTTTATAGTCAGATAGCAAGTCTCGGACAATCTCACTCGGGCAAATCACCCCATCCACATCATGCAAAAAACCTCTAACCAGATACTTGACCATACTAGGACGAATCAACATCCCCTTAGCAATATAATGCACATAGTCTTCATACTGGGTGTGATAGGTATGGATGACTGGAATCTTCAATTCACGCGCAATCCAAATTCCCAACAGGCCAAGAGAAAATTCTGTCTGAGTATGGATAATATCTAGCTGATACTGTTTGGCAATTTCAAGAGCCTTGCTAAAACCTCGGTAGGCAAAGCGGCGATCCTTGAAAGCGAAGAAAGGAACACTTGGAATACGGATAATTTGCCAATCTTCATAACGATTGACATCCTTATCAGTCGTCGTAAAGATAAAAACTGCATGTCCTTGCTTTTCAAGTTCTGTTTTCAAGGTTCGAATACTAGTCGCAACACCTGAAACCTGAGGAAAATAGGTATCTGTAAATAAACCAATTCGCATAGATTACCTCACTTTTTACTTTCTCCCTAAAGCGGCTTGTTTCTCATAAAAGTCCAACCAGATTTGTAACAGATGCTCTTCTGAATACTCTCTGGAAATATTCTTAGCTTTTTCTTTGAGGTCTTTTAAGGCAGCAGGATTTGCTTGATATTCTAAAATAGCCTCTTTCATCTCTTCTCTATCTGCTGTTGCCCGATAATTTCCCTCTAAAATCACCTTATAAAGATCCAAATCACGTAGCATAATAGGAGCTTCACAACTGGCAGCTTCTAAGATAGTCATCGGAAAGAGCTCATTGTAACTAGGCAACAAGAAAAGGTCAGCTAGGGCATACAATTCGCGCATCCGCTCTGGTGACACGATACCTGGAAAAATCAAATTTTTAGGAGGATTTTCCATTATTTTCTTGTAGCGCTCATAACCATCTGTCATGCCACCGAAAGAGAATCCACCAGCCCAGATAAAGGTAATCTGAGGCAATTCCTCAGCCAGACGGATAAAGTCATCAATCCCTTTGCGTTTCTGAACTTGACCAGCACCTACTACGATAAACTGATTCTCACTAAGACCTAGCTCTGTTCGCAGACTCACCACCTCTTCTTGTGGAAGGGGATGCCATTTTTCCTTATTGACAAAGTTAGGAATATAGGTCACTTTTTCACGTGGAATACCTGCTGCCACCAAATCCTCGATAAACATAGGATTAACCACAACTAGGTGCTCCATCCGGTTGTAAAAAGAAAATACATAGCGTTTAACAATTCCCTTTAAAAAAAATGGAATTTTCAAACTCCCCTCAAGTGTATCAGGCAAGAAATGCACATAGCCAATTTTTCTCCCTGAGCGTTTCTTTTGGAATGTTGATAAATAATAGGGGAAATCAATCGTATGAAAGTGAGTCACATCTGCCTCGATTGGAAGATTTTCTGTAACAATCAATTGATCCTTGGCATCACGGTGAAGAAGACGAACTAATTCACGGTAAGCACCTGAAACTCCTTGTCCTGCTACTTTCTCACTTGAACTCAACATATTGATGCGTAATTTCTTTTTTTCCATAACTACTATTATATCATTTTCTTTGAATAAAATCAGCAAAAGAAAGGAGAGACTAGAGGAAAAGAGGGGGAAATTTCCTCGCCTTTCCAATAATCTCTCACATGCTTTTATATGTTTACTTAATGCCTAGGGCAATGCGTGCATAGCGACTCATTTTTTCAACAGTCCAGGCTGGATACCAGACTAATTTAACCTCAGTATCCGTTACTTCTGGCACCTCTGTCATGGCATCATAAATCTGATCTGTCAAAAGGTCGGCTAGGGGACACCCCATGGTTGTCAAAGTCATATCAATCTCTGTTTGTCCTGTGTCACCGTCAAAACGAATCTCATAAATCAAGCCAAGATTAACAATATCGATTCCCAACTCAGGGTCGATAACTTCTTCCAAGGCTGTTAAAATCCGTGTTTTGATATTTTCAATTTGCTCTTCTGTATAAGCCATATTTATCCTCACTCTTAGTCTTCAATAAAATCACGAAGCGGTTTGCTGCGACTTGGTTGGCGTAGTTTTCTCAATGCCTTGGCTTCAATCTGACGGATACGCTCGCGAGTCACGTTAAAGACTTTACCCACATCTTCAAGGGTACGCATTTTCCCATCATCTAGCCCAAAACGCAGACGCAAAACATTTTCTTCACGGTCTGTAAGAGTATCCAAGACCTCATCCAACTGCTCACGCAAGACGATACGAGTTGTATAGTCCACTGGATTTTCAATCACTTCATCTTCAATAAAGTCCCCAAGATGGCTATCATCTTCTTCACCGATTGGTGTTTCAAGGGATACCGGTTCTTGGGCAATCTTCAAGATTTCACGAACCTTGTCAGGGGTCATATCCATACGTTCAGCGATTTGCTCTGGCGTTGGATCTTGTCCCAATTCTTGAAGGAGATTACGCTGTTCACGAACCAATTTATTGATGGTCTCAACCATATGAACTGGGATACGAATGGTACGAGCTTGATCCGCAATAGCACGAGTGATAGCCTGACGAATCCACCAAGTTGCGTAAGTTGAGAACTTGAACCCTTTAGAATAATCAAACTTGTCAACCGCCTTCATCAAGCCCATATTTCCTTCTTGAATCAAATCAAGGAACTGCATACCACGGCCGACATAGCGCTTGGCAATAGAAACAACTAAACGAAGGTTAGCTTCTGCCAGACGTTGTTTGGCTTCGATATCACCAGCTTCAACAGCCAGTGCCAATTCTTTTTCCTCTTCATTGGTCAAGAGAGGCACGACACCAATTTCTTTCAAGTACATACGAACAGGGTCGTTGACCTTAGCCGAAGTTGACCCAATCAAGTCCTCATCGCTGAGTTCTGGCTCTTCTTCAGCACTAAGAACACGCGCACTTGGATTTCCTTCGTTATCTGTGATAGAAATTCCTGCATCCTGAATCCGTTGCAAGAGATCTTCAATCCCATCAGCGTCCAAGGTAAAAGGAATCACCAGACTTGCATTAATTTCATCATCAGTTGCGGTCCCTTTTTGTTTATGATTACGGATAAATTCTGCTACTTGTACGTCAAATGTTGTTACTTCTTTTTGTTTTGTTGCCATTATTACTCCATTCTTCTCTTTTGGGAAATTAAACGTTCCAATTCTTCTAGGGCTGTGTCGGTATCTCCTACATGGCTCGCTTCCTGCACCTTCTTTTTGATTCTCATATTGTCCTGATTCAAGAGAGCCTTGTTTCGAGTCATTTCTACTTCACTAAGTTCCTGAGGTGACATCTCAGCAGGCAAATCCTGAGCTAAGACTTGGTACCAAGCTCTTTCAACTTCATCTGTCTGTTCTGCTAAAACTTCCGGAGGAAGATTTCCATACTGGCCAAGCAAGTCATATAAGACCTGAAATTCAGGTGTGTCAAATGCAAAGTCTTCCCTTAAACGGTAATCGTTCAAAACAAGAGGAGATTCCATCATTCGATAAAGTAGATGAGCTTCTGCTCTCATAATAGCTGATAACTGCTTGGTGACAGGCATAGTGATTGACGTCGGTCTGGAAATACCTTCCATGCGATTCTGCCTTTGTGCCTGACGACTCTCATTAACAATCTGCTCAATCTGGGCATAATCAAAGGACGCCAGACTGTCAGCTAAAATATGTATATAGCTGTTTTGAGCAGTAATAGATTTTTCTTGAACAATCAAGGGAGCTATTTTTTCAATAAACTCAATCTGAGCCTGCAAATTTTCACTATTTTCAGGTTTGTACTGGTGAATGTAAAACTCAATCGGACTAATACGAGTTTTCGTTAATAGATAGGCCAAGTCTTCTGGACCATTTTTTTGTAGATACTCATCTGGATCCAAGTTATCAGGCATGCTGACAATCTGCACAGGCATATCACCAATTTCGTCCAGTGCTTTCAATGTCGCAGCTTGCCCAGCCTTATCGCCATCGTAAACAAGAACCAACTTCTTGGTTAACCTTTTCAGATGCTCAACATGCTCACGACTTAAGGACGTTCCCATGGATGCCACAGCATTTTCGATTCCAGCACGATAGGCTGCAATGACATCCATGAATCCTTCCATCAGATAAATCTCACTGGTTTTTCCAGAAGATTTTTTAGCCCTATCCATATGATATAATTCGTAACTTTTGTTAAAAATTGCAGTCGATCGGCTATTTTTATACTTAGAAGTTTGTGAATCCGTTTTCTGCCAGATACGACCTGAGAAGGCAATAACCTTTCCCTGGTCATTTGTCAGGGGAAACATGATCCGATTGTGAAAAGTGTCTACAAATTGATTGGCATCTGATAGGTAAAATAGCCCTGAATCTAGAAAATCCTCATCACGATACTGACCAGACAAACGTTGATAGAGATAGTTTCGTTCTGGAGGTGCTAAACCAATCCGAAAATGCTTGAGCACTTCATCTGTCAAACCACGCTGATAAATGTAGTTTCTGGCCTCTTCCCCCATGGTAGTTGTCATGAGAATAGCATGATAAAATTTGGCAGCATCTTCGTGCATATCATAAAGAGCTTGGTGGGGTGAAGCTGATTTCTGTTCACTATAAAGCGGTTTTTCTACCTCTATCCCGACACGCTGACCTAAGATTTGGACAGCCTCCATAAAGGGAACCCCTTGGTACTCCTCGATGAACTTAAAGACATCACCTGAGCGGCCACAACCAAAACAGTGGTAAAACTGCTTATCCTCAACAACGTTGAAAGAAGGTGTTTTTTCACCATGAAAAGGACAGAGCCCTAGATAGTTCCGTCCTGCCTTTTGTAAAGAAATCACATCTCCTATGACTTCCACAATGTTGGCATTGTTTTTGATTTCTTCAATGACTTGTTTGTCAACCATACACAATACCTCCATGTTATCATAGTTTACTTTATATAGTATACTTTATTTCAGAAAAAAAGTAAACCATTTCACTCATTTTCCCTACTTTATTCAAAGAGTTGATAATAATCAGAGATTTTCATTTTTGCTTTTTCTTCTTGTTTCAAATCTTGGATAATTCGTCCTTCTTTCATGACAATTAAACGATTGCCATATTTGAGAGCATCTTCCATATGGTGGGTAATCATAAGCGCTGTCAGCTGGTCTTTCTTGACAAATTCATCCGTCAATTCCATCAAGGCCACACTGGTCTTTGGATCAAGGGCTGCAGTATGCTCGTCTAACAAGAGTAATTCAGGACGCTTCAAGGTTGCCATCAAGAGACTCAAAGCCTGTCTTTGTCCACCTGATAAGAACTCAATCGGTGTATTTAAGTGTTTCTCAAGACCGTTTCCCACTTTTTCAATAGTTGCCTGAAACTCATCCTTATAGCTAGCCAGACGTCTCGGAAACAGTCCACGCTTTTCACCACGAAACTTGGCAATCAAAAGATTTTCAGCCACCGTCATACGAGGAGCTGTCCCCATCTTGGGATCTTGGAAGACTCGAGACAGATACTTAGCCCGCTTCTCTGGTGAAAACTTGGTAACATCTTCACCCAAAATACGGATGGTTCCACTGGTTAAGGATAAGGTTCCTGCAATAGTGTTAAAGAGGGTCGATTTACCAGCACCATTTCCACCTAAAATCGTGATGAAATCCTGTTCAAAAATTTCTAAGGAAACATCATTTAAAATAATCTTTTCTTCATCAAAGCCATTTTTAACGACTTTGGTTGCATTTTTTAATTCTACAATTGCTGTCATTTGCTTAATTTGGCTCCTTTCAAGATTGTTTGCTTAAATGTTGGAATCATGAGGCAGACTGCTAAAATCACAGCGCTGTACAAACGAAGGTAACTTGTATTAAAGCCAAGCGCAATAACTGCCCACACTAAGAATTGATAGGCGATAGAACCTACAACGATTGTAACCAAACGCTCTGCTAAGCTCAAACTCTTGAAAATAACTTCCCCAATAATCAAACTTGCAAGACCTACAACGATAACCCCAATTCCTCGAGATACATCGGCATAACCTTCTTGCTGGGCAATAAGAGCACCTGCAAGGGCAATCACACCATTTGATAAGACCAAGCCCATAAGCTCCATGCGACCAGTATGAATCCCGAAACTTCTAGCCATATCAGGATTGTCACCTGTAGCAATATAGGCCTGTCCGAGTTTAGTGTCCAAGAAAAAGAGCATGAGAGCAATGACAAGACTGACAAAGATAAGACCTGTAAAAAGTTGATTTAAATCCGATTCAAAAGGCAAGGCATCCTGGATTTGTTTGGTTCCAAGCAGGCCTAAATTCGCACGTCCCATAATTAAGAGCATGATAGAGTGACAAGAAGTCATCACCAAAATCCCTGAGAGCAAAGTTGGAATCTTCCCTTTTGTATAAAGAAGTCCTGCTGCCATTCCAGCCAAACAACCAGCTCCAACAGCAACAAGTGTCGCTAAAAAGGGATTCACACCTTTCGTTATCAGAGTGACAGCAACAGCCCCCCCAAGAGGGAAGGAACCTTCTGTCGTCATATCTGGAAAGTTCAAAATCCTAAATGTCATAAAGATTCCCAGACCTAGAATAGCCCAGACAAATCCTTGAGAAATAATAGATAATATCATCTGTTTCTTAACCTTTTTCTATATGATGTCTATTGTAAAAAATTAGAGGAGATGTCCCCAACTCCTCCATTACAGATTATTCGATCACTTGCCCTGCTTCTTTTAGAACAGATTCAGGAATCGTAATACCTAGCTCTTGTGCCATTTTTTTGTTGATTACTGACTTACCAGTTGAAAACACATTTACTGGAGTATCGGCTGGTTTTGCACCTTTCAAGACTTGTGCAATCATTTTACCAGTTGCCACACCAAGGTCGTGTTGGTCAACTACAACGGATGCCAAGCCACCTGCTTCTACCATGGCAGTTGCGCTTGGGTAGATTGGTTTTTTAGCTGATTGGTTGCTTGATACAACAGTTGAGAAGGCTGAGGCAATAGTGTTATCAATTGGAACCCAGATAGCATCAACCTTACTAGTCATAACGTTAACTGTTGAAGCAATTTCATTTGTTGAAGGAACTGCAAATGTTTCCACTGTCAAACCTGCTTTTTCAGCATAAGCCTTAAATTCTTCAACCTGAGTTTTGGAATTATCTTCGCTACTTGAGTAAAGAGCTCCGATTGTTTTCACATTTGGTGTAAGAGCCTTAATAAGTTCAACTTGTTGTTGAGCTGGATTATGGTCAGATACCCCTGTAATGTTGCCACCTGGTTTTTTCAAATCTTTGACCAAGTTAGCACCAATTGGGTCTGTAATAGCGGCCATGATAACCGGTAGGTCTTTTGTGGCACTAGCCAAGCCTTGAGCAGCTGGCGTTGCAATACCAACCACAAGGTCATTCCCATTTGCAACCAACTGTTTGCTCATTGTCGCAACCTTACTTTGGTCACCTTCTGAGTTCATAAAATCGATTTTAACTTGATCATCTTTATATCCTTCTTCTGCAAGTCCATCTTGGATCCCTTTATAAATCAAGTCAAGAGATGGATGGCTCACAAACTGAAGGACACCAACTTTGGCAACTTTCTTCTCATTCTTAGCTTCTGGTTTATTCATTGAAGAGTAAATCAAGCTTCCTGCTACTAAGACTGCTAATGCAGCGATAATTCCAATTAAACGTTTATTTTTCATTCTATTTCTCCTTTTTATTCCTTTAAAATACTTCACTTATACAAACAAGCGACGCCATCGTTTTCTTTCCATACTAACCTCCATCAAAAAAGTCCTCACACAAAAAACTTGTGTGAGGACGTCGATGCGCGGTACCACCTCAATTATAGGGAATTCCCCTATCGCTCTGTCTCGCAATAACGAGATGCACTGTAAGGTGTGCTCACCGAATTTTTATGATTTCAAATTCTAAATAACATTCAGCCCAATTTTCATCATCATCACTTATCTGTTTTCAGCTACCACAGACTCTCTAAAAAGTTTGAATGATTACTTTTCTGAATGGTTAAATTATATCATTTTTCAACTACTTGTCAAGACTCTTTTAGCATTTTTTTGAACTATTCAAAAACTTCCCCTATAGAAAAGAGGAAGCTTGATAGGTATCAGCCTGAATTACGCAATCCTGTTGCAATTCCGTTGATGGTTGTATGGATTAATTTTTCTTGATCGCTTGATAATTCTCCTCGACGTTGACGTTTAATCAACTCCAACTGGATATAGTTGAGGATATTAAAGTAAGGCATACGGTAATCCAAACTGGCTTTTAGATATGGATTTTCAGCCAAAAGTTCGTCATACCCTTCGATAGCCAAGATAACTTCCTTGGTCACTTGCCATTCATTTAAAATAGTCTCATAGATTGCTTTTACTTGATCATCCTCACACAGTTTGGCATATTCAAAAGCAATGTTCATATTTGATTTTGACAAGACCATGTCGACATTTGAAAGGAGCGATTGGAAGAAAGGCCAATTTTGGTACATATCTCGTAAGATAGCAATATTCTCTGGATTTTTATCGATAAATTCCTTGAAGCTTGAACCAACCCCATACCAGCCAGGGAACATGACGCGACTTTGCGACCATGAGAAGACCCAAGGGATAGCTCGCAAACCACCGATTTCAGTAATAGTCTTACGAGCGGCTGGACGAGAACCAATATTAAAGCTTGAAATAGCCTTGATTGGACTTGATTCGAAGAAATAATCATAAAAATGATCATTTCCAAAGACCAAATCACGGTAGATATCGTAACTACGGTCCACCACTTGATCCATAATAGCTTCGTAACGATTTGAGGTATTGGTATCGCTCTTCTTCTGAGTAATCATACGGTTAATGGCTGCTGAAACCAACATTTCAAGATTATAGTAGGCAGCGTCTTTGTTACCGTATTTATTCCCAATTACTTCACCCTGCTCCGTCAAACGGATACGATCCTTGATAGACTTAAGCGGTTGAGATGTGATGGCTTCATAGGTTGGTCCACCACCACGACCAACAGTCCCACCACGACCATGGAAGAAGGTAACCTTAACGCCAAATTCATCTCCAATAGCAGTCAATTGTTGTTGAGCCTTGTAGAGGGTCCAACATGATGATAGATAACCACCATCTTTATTACTATCAGAGTAACCAAGCATGATTTCTTGGTAGTTATTGCGTGAAGCAATCCATTTCTTAGCAAGAGGAAGTGAAAGGTATTCTCTCATGGTTTCTTCTGAGTGGTCCAAGTCCTCAATTGTTTCAAAGAGAGGAACAATTTGGACACGGGCTCTTTCTTTATCAACTAACCCTACTTCTTTTAGCAAGATAGCCAATTCCAACATGTCTGATACGCTGGTTGCATGTGAAATGATGGTCTGACGAATGACATCATCTCCCAACTTATCTTTCAACTTACGAGCAGCCTTAAAGATTGCTAATTCTTTTTCAAGTAACTCTGATTTTTCAACATGAGTGGCAGAAAGAATACGTGGATCTTCCTCTAATTCTTTCAAGAGAAGCTGGCATTTTTCTTCTTCACTGAGTTCGCTATAATGAGAATGAATACCCGCTGATTTCAAGAGTTCAGCTACACAGGCTTCGTGAACACTAGAATCTTGACGCATGTCTATAGATGCCAAATAGAAACCAAAAATTTCAACTGCCTGAATCAGCTCAACAAAATCACCAGAAATCAGTGCTTCACCCTTGTTTTCCAAGAGGGAATCACGAATGGTAATTAAGTCCTTATAAAAATCATTAGCTGTTTCATAGCGAGCACCAACTTCCTTATCCTCAATCAGATAGGTTTTTGTTGCTTGGATTTTTGATTGAATATCAAACAAGGCACGACGATACAGCTCTTTTTCACGATAAATAGAGTTGTCCTTGGATTGACGAGCCATTTCTCTAACTTGCTTGCTTACATTGACAATACTGGTTGAGAGAGAGAATTCACGATAAAGTTGGTAAATCTTTTCATCATAGTAGTTCATGATGACTTCACACTGAGTCATAGCAGATTGTTTCAAGGTATCTGCTGTAACAAAGGGATTACCATCACGGTCTCCACCAATCCACATACCCATGGTAATTGGTTTAGGATGTTTCAACTCCAAACCGTGTTTTTTAGCCAGACGCTTGTACTCAGCAGTCAGATGAGGAACTGCCTTCAAGAATGAGCTATTGTAGTATTCCATTACATTCGTGATTTCATTGGTTACTTTCAATTTCTTTTCACGAATCATATCTGTCTGCATGATAATCTCAATGTAACGACGGAGATCATTATGCCATTTTTCCTTATTAATCAAACCTAATTTCACATCACGGTACTTACGCAAGAGGGTATGGATATGGTTAGTCAAATCCAACATACTCTTACGTTGCACTTGTGTTGGATGGGCTGTCAAAACAGGGACAACATTCAAGTGTTCTAGAATTTCAACCGCGTTTTCTTTTTCCGCAACCATTTTGATCGTTGCTGATAATTTACCAAGATAATCTTGATCGATATTATTTTGATGGTTGATTTCATAGGCTAAATCCACGTCTTCAGAAATATTAATCAAAAGAGGCAAGATAGAGAAATAGCGTGAAATATAAGCCATTTCATCATTTGTCAGACTAGTAACTAATTGGTTCAAACCTTGATAATCTTCTTGAGTTGACAATTCCTTCAACTGCATGATTTTTTCAAAAGTCTCTGGGGCAAGCATATTTTTAGTGATATCTTCTAACAATTCTGTTAAAATCAATACTTCTTCTTGCACGACAGCTTTATTACTATAGTTTTCTAATTTTTGAAGAGACATAGGTAATCCTTTCCACTCTCAGCTCTACATATAGTTTGATGAGTGAGCTTCTAACTCCTCATATAATTGGGCACGTTTTTCACTTGCATCAATATTTAAGACAAAGGCGATGGCTACAGACAAGACTAGGAGACTGTTCCCTCCTTGTGATAAGAAGGGGAAGGTTACTCCTGTCGAAGGAATAATGCCAGAAATTCCACCGATATTGACAAATACCTGTACCAGCATCATCCCCCCAACCCCAATCGCCATCATAGAATTAAAGGGATTCTTAGCACGAATACCGACTAGGATAATTCGTAAAATCAGGAAAAAGACAAGTGCTAAAATCAAGCTGGCTCCCACAAATCCAAACTCTTCAATAACAATTGAAAATACAAAGTCTGTATGTGCCTCTGGTAAATAACCACGTTTTTCTATTGAATTTCCTAAGCCTAGACCAAACCACCCACCATTTACCATGGCAAAGTAGGAATTTGCAAGTTGGTGGCCTGACCCTGCCAAATCGGCAAAGGGATTAAAGTAGGCACTGAAACGCTTAGCAACGTAACCAAATACTGGAACTTTTGAAAACTTATCAACCCCGATCATAGAGATAGCTGATAAGGATAGGGCTGAAACTCCAAATAATACACCGATAAAGACTATAAACCAACGATGAGCAATTCCACTAACTGTATACATAATCAAGGCGACAAGAACTAGGATGGTAGCATTCCCCAAATCTGGGAAAATAGCCAAACTTCCTATCATGACAAGTAGGACAAAGCGCCAATCATTAAAAGCACGAGGAATCCATTGATTTTGAGTTAAAACTTGAAAATCGTAAATACCAATTTCATCCTGTTGTTTTGAAAAACGTTGGGCCAAGTACCAGACGATGATAATCTTTAAATACTCCGCTGGTTGAATGGTCAAAGGTCCTACTGAAATCCAACCATAGGCTCCATTGACTGGCGTACCAATTAAGCGAGCCAGAGCTAAGAGAATCAGCTCAACAAACATAACAATAAATAAGAGTCGTTCTTTTCTTAAAAAATTCAATTTCAGCTTATATATCAAGGCAATCAATATTAAACTAAGTATCCAAAACATTCCCTGACTTCGAACCAATTGGAGGGCACTTTTACCTTCTTCGATAAGAATGGCACTGGTTGTCGAATAAACCACAATCAAGCCCAAAATAGATAAAAGTAAGTAAGGAACTAGAATAGAATAGTTTAACAGGTGCCTCTTACTAATCTTCATAGTATCACCAATCTAATGAGAACAAAAGAAATTATTCCCAAATTCCGTTTATTTTCTAGTTTTGATTGCTATTATACCATTTTTTCCGAAAGAAAAAAACTCTTACCCTCAAGATAGAAGATTTTCTCACAAGAAAAAGAGCACTTGGCTCTTTTCTGTTTTATTCTTTTGAAGAACTGCTTGAGCTTGAATCTCCACCACCGATGTATTGAGTAAAGATATTTTGGAAGGCTTGGTCTTTAACCTTGATGTTGGCTGCTTGCAATTCTTTTCCGATAATGCTTTGAACAAATGATGCGTCATTTTGTTTTTGAGTCAAGATAACAGTTTTCAATTTTTCTTTGTAGTCATCGATATTAGATGATTTTTCTGTTTTCTTAATGAGTTTCACAATGTAATATTGGCTGCTGTATGCTTGTGTTCCAGTAACACTAATCACATCAGAAACTCCATTTACATCTAATGCAAAAGCTGCTTTCTTAACTTGATCTGGTACTTCTGTTGAAGCAGAATCAAAGGTGATTTCTCCACCATTCGCCTTAGTTTTCTCATCAGTTGAGTTATCTTTGGCTAATTGAGCAAAGTCTGCATCACTAGCTTTAGCTTTTTCAAGAATTTCTTTGGCCTTGTCTTCATTGTCCAAACGGATAATTTGAGCCGTTACATCTGGAGTGTACTCGTCAAAGGCCTTCTTGTAAGCATCATCTGTCAACTCAGCTTCTGCTGCTTTTTTAACTGCCAACTCAACTAATTTACTTGTACGAATTTGAGCTTTACGTGTTTCAAGAGTCATACCTGCTTGTGACAAGACACGTTGGTAGTTCTCACCATATTGTTTTTCTTCTTCGGCAATAGTATCGTTGACTTCTTTGTCATCTACTTCTGAACCGTATTGTTTTTCAAATACTTTTTGGATGGTCATGTTCAACAAGACTTGTTGGGCTGAAGGATTGCTTTTCACTTGCTCATAAAATTGATGTTCTGTGATGACATCCCCCTTCATGCTGATAAGGTCTGCACCTTCTGAACCTTTGGAACAAGCTGCTAAAGTTGCTACTGATAATAGTGTAATGGCACCTGCCAATATTTTTTTCTTCATGTCTACTCCTTTGAGATAAGTGTTACCCTATCTATTTTACTATATTTTCTTAAATTTTTCTGAAAATCATTCGCTGTCAGGCAATTGAACATCTGCTACATTTTTACGAAGCATGAGAATACCGTCCCCCAGAGGTACTAATGTTGCAGTAAGTCCTGGATTGTCTAAGGTTGCATCAAATAATCTTTGAAGGCCACGATAAATAGTTCGCTGGCCACGACGGACTTCCATAATATCCTTGGCAACATCACCACCTTGGAAAATATCATCCAAGACGACCACACCTCCAACGTCCAAATGTTTGAGGATTTCTGGCAGAAAGACGATGTATTTAGACTTGGCTGAATCCATAAAGACGAAATCATAGGACTCTGTCAAGGTAGATAAGACATCTACCGCATCTCCTTCTAGGAGCGTAATTTGCTTGCGACTGTCAAACTGGGCGAAATTTTCCTTGGCAAATCCAATCATCTCTGGATTGCGGTCAATGGTTGTAATCTTGGCCTTTGGAGCATGTTCCGCCATCAAGAGGGCTGAAAAACCGATAGCCGTCCCAATTTCCAGAATGTTTTTAGGTTGTATTGTTTCCATGAGAAAACGGAAATAAGCAACTGTTTCATGGGGAATAATGGGAATATTTTCCTTGCGAGCAAAGTCTTCCAATTCTTTCAAATATCCTTTGACTTGCTTTTGACGCTGACGCATCAAGTCTACAATTTCTTCCTTGACAACAGGGCGACGCATGTTATGGTTGGCATTCTTACTATATGATTCAACCATCTTATGCCAATCCCAATTTTTCAACAAGGGCTTCAAACTCATTCAAACGACGTTCAAAGACTGCAAAGGCATCGTTGAGGTAATCTTCCTTCTCCATATCAACACCAGCTTTTCTCATGACATTAAGTGGATAGTCAGATTTACCTGCCTTGAGGTAGTCAATATAGCGGTCACGGTCTTCTTGACTACCATGAACAATTTTTTCAGCCAAGGCTGAAGCTGCTGCAAAGCCAGTTGAATATTGATATACATAGTAGTTATAGTAGAAGTGTGGAATACGTGCCCACTCGTATTGGATTTCAGGATTGTCTTCCTTACTCAAACCATAATACTCTTGGTTCAAGTCTGCGTAGAGTTTATTTAAGAAATCGCTTGTCAAGACTTCACCATTTTGGTCCGCTTGGTGGATAGCATGTTCAAACTCAGCAAATTGAGTTTGGCGGAAAACTGTTCCACGGAAACCGTCTAGGAAGTTATTGAGAATCGCAAAGCGCGTTGCGTCGTCTTCCACTTCTTCCAATAATTTCTCCGTCAAGATATTTTCATTGGTAGTTGATGCAATCTCAGCCAAGAAGATAGAATAATCTCCGTAAACATAAGGCTGCGTTTCACGAGTATAGCTGGAATGCATACTGTGACCTGTTTCATGAACAAGGGTAAAGAGATTGTCTAGATTGTCCTGCCAGTTGAGAAGCATGAAGGCATTGGTATCGTAAGAACCACCAGAGTAGGCTCCTGAACGCTTGCCTTGATTTTCATAAACATCAATCCAACGCTCGCTGAAGGCACGTTTAACACGGCTCAAGTAATCCTCACCCAAGACTGCCAAGGCTTCTTCGGCTTTTTTCAAGGCTTCTGGGTAGGTAAAACTATATTCGACAGATGAAAGCGGTGTGTAGACATCGTACATCTTGAGGTCTGAAATTCCCAAAATCTTTGAACGAAGCTCAAGGTAACGATGCAAGAGTGGCAAATGCTTGCGAACTGCTGCTACCAAATTGTCATAAACACTCTCTGGAACAAAATTTGCTGCGAGAGCTGCATGACGAGCACTCTTGTAGTTGCGAACTTTTGCTCGGTAGTTTTGTACTTTAACATTGGTTTGTAAAGTTTTAGCATAGGTGTGTTGGAATTGCTCATAAGTTGCATAAAGGGCTTGATAGGCACCACAACGCACCTCACGATTTTTAGACTCCATCAAACGTGTGTAAGTCCCATGAGAGAGTTGAACTTCCTTACCATCATCGTCAAGGACATAAGGGAATACAATATCCGCATTGTCCAAGATAGCGAAGGTTTCACTTGCCGAACCAAAGATTTCTCCAGCTCCAGCCAATAATTCTTCTTCACGTTGTGATAGAACGTGTTCCTTGCCTTGTAAAAGCTTGTCAAAATAGTGTTGATAAACCTGCAATTTTGGTTGAGCCTCTAAAAAGGCAGCATACTGCTCTTCACTAATCTCCATAAATTCAGGCTCATAGAATGAAAAGGCCTGGTCTAGCTGGCTGTAGAGTGTCATGGCCTTGGCATAGTACTCTTGGTACTTAGCTTCACGGGTGTCCTGGTCATTCTTCATATGAGCATAGACGTAAAGCTTCTCCATCTGGCGTTCCATTTCAAGAGAAAATTCAGTAATTTCTAGTAGGCTATCCGCACTATCCAAGAGATGGCCTTCATACTGGCTTACTTTCTCCAGTTGTTCTGTTAAATCTTTTAAGGCTTCTTCCCAAGCCTGGTCAGTTGGGTAGATCGTTGATAGTTCCCATGTATCTTTTTCATTTATTTCATGTCTTTGTAATACCATTAGATTCCTCCATCCTTTCTATTCTACCATATTTTTTAAGAAATATTGATGATAAAAGGCTGGTGGATAGAGCTTTTGCCAATCATTTTGAGGATTTTTTTGATAATAGGTTTGAAAACACTGATAATAGCTGGTCAAATCTTGCTTAATCTGGCAAAACTCACCTACTAGTGGTCGAATTTGTGGATACCATTCATTCAGCCCATAAGTCAGAATATTTTCTCCCTTTTGATAAGCTTCTGCTTGTTCTTTCATCCAAATAGGATTTTGATAATAGAGTTGTTGCCGGATATAACGACAGATGTCCTTGTCCTGAGAAACTGTAAAATGAGATATTTTTTGTTTCTTATAGGGAAGACGTAATATCTCCAGTAGACTACCGTGACCATAGGGAAATTCCCTAATCTGATAATGGAGTTTACCACGGAGATCTTGGTGAATCAAGTATTTGAGTCTTAAAACTTGTTTTTCCTTGTCTACTTCCCAAACATAAAAGCCCATGTTTTGACTGAAGTATAGAAAACCTTGTTGCAGACGAGTCAAACGCTCCTTGAGCCAAAGTTTTTCACCCAGCAACCACAGTACTTGGTAACCCTGACTACGATAGCCCTCACTACGCTCTTTAAGAACTTTTTGAGGCAAGGGACTACATTGAACCTCTAAAGCTAGATTGCCATTTACAAATACATCCGCAATCTGTTTAAGCTCTGGAAGAGGGTATTCTAATTGCACCTCTGCATCTTTTTTCAACCAGTGATAAAGTGATTCTTTATTTGCCAGGTGTTCTGGACTTTCATTTTCAGAGGAAAAATCACAGTCTTTTAAGGTTTTGTGGGCAAAATGGGTCCGGACACTTGGTCCTTGACGCAAACGGAGCTGACCTCCACAAGCTGGGCAGGTGTAAGCTTGCTTCTCAAGTTTATCCTCTAACACATTTATCAGCTTTCCCCTAGCATCTCTCGCAACAAACATGATTTCCCTCCTTTTCTATATTATTCGAAAAAAAGAAAAAAGATCAGGAAATTTCCTAACCTTCATACATATCTACTTTATTTTTTTGGCTAGCATGGTTGCAAAGCGTAGTTGAATACGATTGCCATTCTCATCGCGACGGTGAAGATGGCCAGGATTTTCATTGTACTTAACCAATTCCCAGTCCTTGTAATAGTCTGCCAGTTCCCCTTCTTTAAAAGTAAAAGGGAAGTTCACTGAGCAAGGATAATCCTCCGTATCCATAGCACAAACGATAAGATTGTAACCACCAACAGTGGTTTTCTCCTGCATGTTTTTGATAATTGCAGGAATGCGATCTGCTTGCAGAAACATCAAAACAACTGTCGATATGATGAAATCATACTCTTGACCAATGCTAGCTGAATTGATATCGTAAAGACCAACAGGCATGTCCAGATCTTCCTGTTCCACAATGTTTTGCAAGATTTCAAGAGCCAGTTCATTTTGATCGACAGCTGTCACATCAAAACCTTGTTGGGCTAGAAAGAGGGAATTGCGCCCCTGACCACAGCCCAAATCCAAGGTTTTCCCTGGTTTTACTGTCTGCATAGCCTCTAAGACCTCTGAATGAACCGGATTGGTATTGTATTTTTTAGGAAAATAATCCTCAGGTTTACAATAAAATTCCAAATACCATTCTACATCGTCTGTTACAGCCTCCACTCGGTGCCAGGCTTGAGGTTGGGCCATTGGATTGTCTGCCCCTGCTTCAAAGAGGTGTTCAGCTAGAACTTCCCCTTCTTCGGTCAACTCAATAAACTTGAGAGCCCCCTTCAAGACAGTAATTTTCCCCCAAGTCCCAACCTTGGTATTGTGTTTCTGCTGAACCGCCTCTGGCATGGTTTCTTTCGTCCACAAGGGCATACGTTTATAGGCAACTAGTTTTTCCATCTTCATTCCTCTTCTTATCGCTGGTTGACTGCTTTCATCACGCGCGCAATATCGCGATTCTGCTCACGTCTCTTAATTGACTCACGTTTGTCATAGTCATGCTTCCCTTTGGCAAGTCCTAAAAGAAGCTTAGCATAACCATCTTTGATATAGACTTTAAGGGGAACCAGGGTCATTCCTGTCCCTTTGGTCTCTTGTTCCAATTTTTGGATTTGTTTCTTATGGAGCAGGAGTTTACGACGGCGTTCAGGTTCCTGGTTCCAGATATTTCCCTCTTCGTAAGGCGCGATATGAACATTGCTCAACCAAACTTCCCCATTTTTTACTTGGGCAAAGCCGTCCTTGAGATTGATTCGAGCAGCTCGCACACTCTTGATTTCAGTCCCAGTCAGGACCATCCCTGCCTCTAGCGTATCTACGATTGTATAGTCGTGGCGTGCTTTTTTATTTTGCGCGACGACCTTTCCCTCGCCCTTTGCCATGCTTGGCTCCTTTCTTAGCTACTTCCTTGTAAAAAGGTTTCTTCCCTTTTTTCTTCTTGTCTTTTTGTGAATGCTTGCGCTTATCATTTGAGCGTCCTGATTTTCTCTTATCTTCCTTCTTATCTGAACGACGACTTGAACCACGTCCTCTGTCACTGCGACTAGACTGTTTCAAACCTTTTTCAATCACATCAAACTCACTTGGGATGTAAGAGAAGTCAATTTCACCAGTCATCTTGTCGGCTCTTTCAACCCGGATACGGATTTGCTGTCCGACACGGAAGGTTGTTCCCGATTTCTCCCCACGAAGGGTCAAATCACGCTCATTGAAATGATAAAATTCAGGTAGATTGGTGATGTGAATCAAGCCTTCAACTGTGTTTGGCAATTCGACAAAGAGACCGAATTTAACGATGCTGGACACAACCGCATCGTATTCTTCGCCTACGTATTCTTCCATATACTCAGCCTTTTTCATGGCTTCGACTTCACGCTCAGCCTCGATAGCACGACGCTCACGGTTGGAAGACTGGGTCGCAATCTCTGGAATCACTTGCTCAAAATGCTCTGCTATTTCCTTAGAACGTCCGTAGTCCCGAATCATACGGTGAACAAGAAGGTCTGGATAACGGCGAATCGGACTAGTAAAGTGAGTATAATAGTCAGCCGCTAATCCATAATGGCCGTGATTGTGCTCCGAATAGCGAGCCTGCTGCATGGAGCGAAGAAGCATCATGGACAATACATCCGCATAAGGCTCTCCCTCAACACCACGCATGATGTCTTGGAGGGCCTCCTGGCTAATCTCACTGGCAGTTCCATAAATGCGCAAGCCAAAACTCGAAGCATAATCAATAAACTTCTGAACCTTTTCAGCCTTAGGCTCCTCGTGAATTCGATAGATAAAAGGCAAATCCAGCTTGCTGAAATGCTCGGCAACTGTTTCATTGGCCATCAACATAAAGGACTCAATCATGCGCTCGGCAATTCCACGCTGACGAAGAACGATATCAACAGGCTTACCTTGTTTATCCACTAAAATCTTCGCTTCATTGGTATCAAAATTGAGGGCTCCACGTTTCACACGCATGTTTTCTAAAGTTTCATGAAGCTTGGCCATGAGTTCGATACTTGGAACAATTTTCTGATATTCTTGTCTCTTTTCCTTGTCTCCAGCTAGGATATCATTGACATCACTATAGGTCATACGGAAACTTGTCTTGATAACCGTTTGTGTAATAGTGTAATTAACCACACGACCATGTTTATCAATCTCCATAATGGCAGATTGGGTCAGACGGTCAACTTGAGGATTGAGGGAGCAAATTCCATTAGACAGTCGTTCTGGAAGCATTGGGACAACTCGGTCTGTCACATAGACAGAAGTCGCGCGGTTAAGGGCTTCCTTGTCAAGGGCCGAACCCTCGGTCACATAGTAGGAAACATCTGCAATGTGAACTCCGAGTTCCAGATTACCATTTTTCAAGGCCTTGATATGCACCGCATCGTCCAAGTCCTTGGCATCCGCGCCATCAATGGTGAAGGTAATCTCACCTCTCAAATCCAGACGGCCTTCCATATCCTTTTGAGACGGAGCATCAGGCACACTTTCTGCTTCCTTGACAACAGCTTCCGGAAACTCAGATACAATGTCCATAGACTCTAAAACCTCAAGGACATCAATTCCGACATCCGTTGAATGCCCCACTACATCAAGTACACTCGCGACAAAGAAATCATGTTTCTTGCTTGGGTATTTATCGATAAAGACCTTGAGAACTTCGGTTCCTTCTAGTTTTAGAGCTGGTTTCTTAACATAAATCGGTTGACTGATTTTCTGATTTTTCGAACGGATGTAGCCAGCATACTTAGGTTTTTCCTGATCTAGAACGATTTGGCCGACAACAGTTGTCAAACTGTGTTCTAAGACATCGATAATTTTAGCTTCGGCTGCTGTTCCCTTATTTCGGTCAGCGACTTTCTTAATCACGACCTCAACGGTATCACCATCAATAGCATAGTTGACATCGTTTTTTCCTACAAAAAGGTCGTCCTCCTCGCCTTCCAGACTAACAAAGCCAAAGCCATTTTTATGAGCATGAAAAATCCCCTTGAGAGTAATCTCATGTTTTTTCTTGACTTCCAAGGTTAGACTTCCATCTTCTTCAAAGCGAATCTGGTGCTTTCTTTCCATTAAGGATAAGGTTTTAATCAACTCACGAAAATCCTTGGAACCGTCTTTTCCCAAAGCCTGAGCCAAGTCATTGACAGTTACCTTTCCCTTATCTTGCAAATATTCTTTTATTCTATCTTTCATATTTTCTTTCTAGATTTTTTAATTTTCTTTTACTGTAAAACCTTTTCAAACATCCTTTAAAAATAAAAAGAGGCAAAGACCTAGTCCTGCCCATTATTTTCTTATCTACTTGATAATACCGTCAATGCTAAGGCAATGGCTAGCCAGAAAAAGACTAAAATCCCTGTCAAACGCTGCATTACAGCTTCGAAACCGCGTGCTTTACTGCGTTCAAACAAATCACCTGAGCTGGCATCAAATACATTGCTGGATTGGTTTTTAGTTGGTTGCATGAAAATCGCAATCACAATCACAACAGATAATACTAATAAAATGGTTAATAATAGGTTATACATATCAAACTCCTTAAAATCCCTATTATTTTACCATAAAATCTACTTAGATTCAAGATGTAGGGTTACTTTTCTTTCCTTGGGACAATACTTTAAAACCTCAATCTTGTCTGGATGAGTTTTTGAATTTTTACTGGTTAGGTAATTGATACTGCCACAAGAGGAGCATTTGAGATTAATTTTTACTCGCACTAGATTTCCTTTACTTTTAATAATGTTCGAAATTGAAGAATGTTAAAGAGACAACTAAAGGCAACACAAAGGCTTGTCGCATAAAAGACTGCATGGTAGCCAAATTGACCTGCTACTGCAGAACCTGCCATAGGCCCAACGACACCTCCCAGATAAAAGAATACCTGATTGAAGGCAAAGACCCTCGAAATGCCGGATTTGGGAGTCATTTTGCTGAGTAGCGCATTAACCCCGGGAATCAAAGCACCGGTTCCCAATCCAAAGAGGAAACGATAAAGTCCTAGTTGAAGGGGGCTAGAGGCATTGGCACAGAGGAGATAGATGATAACTGAATAAAACTGGGCTACAACCAAGAGGCGATGGTTCCCCACCTTGTCACCTAGCTTTCCCATGACTCCTGCACTCATCATACTGGAAAAGCCCATACTGGATACAATCAAACCAGAGACAAAAAGAAGATTCTCTGTTTGGCCTAAGTCGCGTACATACAGAGCTAAGATAGGACCAATCGATTGGGCTGAAAATTGGATGACAAAACTGGTCAGAAAGAGGTTAACCAAGAGATAGGGGTATTTAACTGAGGTAAACAATTCCTTTGTTGGAATAACCTTTTCCTTGGCTACTGGTTTAAAATCTTCCTTGATAAAGCAAATAGTCAAAATAGCAGCTAAAAATAGAAAACTACCAACCAGTAAGAAAACCGTACGAATGCCAAATAATTCCGCGATAAAGCCACCAATAAAAGGACCAGTTAGAGTACCTGCAACTACGCCTGTAGACAGAGTACCTAAGGCAGTTCCTGATTTCTCCTTGGGAACCTGACTGGCTATCAGGGCCGTTGCATTGGGAACAAATCCTGCAAATAGACCATTCAGTAAACGAAGAAAGATTAACCAATAAATATTTGGCACAAAGGCCAAGCCTCCCATAGTGATAGTCATGGCAAGCCCAGCCCGAATCATCATGGGTTTCCGACCGTATTTGTCAGCCAGAATGCCCCAGATAGGAGAAAAGAGGGCCGCGGAAATAGCAGAGACAGAAATTGCTAAGCCTGCATAAAAAGCGACTTGCTCACTCTCAACACCTAGATTTTCCACAAAGATGGGCATAAAAGGCACAACCAAAGAAATACTAGCTCCTGTCAGAAAATTACCAAACCAGGCAATGCGCAGATTATCCTTCCAGTTAATCTCTGTCATCTTGCTTACCTCCCTCAAGCAGGGAGACCACCTGATTAAGAAGCTGGTTCTGATTTCCATTATTGTCTAGAACATGGCTAGCCAAACCTTTCTTTTTCTCTAAAGGCCACTGGGCTGCCAGACGAGGCTCAGCTTCATCCTTGGATAACTGATCCCTTTTCATTAAGCGTTCAACTTGGACATCTCTGTCCACATATACCAACCACGTCTCATCAAACCAAGCGCTGTAGTCCTGCTCAAAAAGCAAGGGGATATCCATGAAAAAGATAGCTTCTGTCTGAACCAACTGGTCTCTCAAGGCAGCCAACTCTTCACGAATAATCTCCCCTTGAGTTATCCTAGACCATTCTTGCTCATCAGGATTTGAAAAGATGAGACTAGCTAGGAGAGGGCGATTGAGTTCTCCATTTTCAAGGATGATTTCTTGCCCAAAGTGCTGGACTAGAGCCTTAAACAGACGACCGCCAGGTTTCTGGAGTTGGTGGACGACTGCGTCGGCATCCGCTACTTGAAAGCCTTGCTTTCTTAGAAAATTTGTCACGGTTGACTTACCAGAGGCAATTCCTCCTGTGATTCCGATGATTTTCCCCATCAGCTCCTCCTTTGGCAGTTTGGACAAAAGTGGGTGCCTCGTCCACCTAGTTGGATTTTCTCAATGATGGTGCCACAACGTGAACATTCTTGACCAGCCTTGTCATAGACTTGATGAAAATCCTGCATGGTTCCATCTTCCCCAAAGGCATTGGTATAGGTCCGAATGGTGGAACCACCTTTTTCAACAGCTTGTCCCAAAACAGCAATGGTCTGGTCATGAATGGCAGTCGCTTCTTCTGCTGTCAGAGTCTGGGAAGGTCTAGCTGGATGAACCTGAGCTCGCCAGAGGACCTCATCCACATAGATATTGCCAAGTCCAGCCACCAAGGTCTGGTCTAGGAGATGGGACTTGATAGGCTTTTTAGATTTGGTTATGGCAGCTTGAAAGACCTGCGCATCAAAGTCTTGTTCGCTTGGTTCAGGCCCTAATTTTTTAGAAATAAAGTAGGCGTCTAAAAGGTCAGGAGCCAAGAGTTCCATAGTACCAAACTTGCGTACATCCTCATAAACAAGCGTGCCACCATCTTCAAACTGAAAGAAAACATGGGCATGCTTGCGTTCAGGAACCTGGTCTGGATAGTAAAAATACTTGCCTTCCATGCGCAAATGGGAAATCAAGACCTTGTCTGTCAGGTAGAAAAGTAAATATTTACCACGACGTCCCATTGACTCAACAACTTGACCAGGCACTTCCTTGCGAAACTCATCCAAATCTGTCTTAATCATCTTGGGATAGCGAATTTCTATACTCGAAATCTTCTTTCCCAAAATCAATTTTTCCAAGCTACGTCGAACAGTTTCAACCTCAGGTAATTCAGGCATAAGTCCTCCTTCTGTAAAAACAAGAAGCAGGCATGAGCCCACCTCTACTTAGTATTCTTTTTCATTATAGCCAAAGTCAGCCAAATCTAGCTTTTTATCGCGCCAGTTTTTCTTGACCTTGACCCAGGTTTCTAGGAAGACCTTGTCTCCTAGCATGAGTTCGATATCACGACGGGCCATACTACCAATTTTCTTAAGCATAGCACCACCTTTACCGATGATAATCCCTTTTTGGCTATCTCGCTCGACCATAATGGTTGCACGGATATGGACCTTATCTGTCTCTTCATCTCGTTTCATAGAATCCACAACTACTGCTACCGAATGCGGAATCTCTTCACGAGTTAGATGCAAGACTTTCTCGCGAACCATTTCTGAAACCAAGAAACGTTCTGGATGGTCTGTGATTTGATCAGACGGGAAATACTGGAAACCTTCGTCCAGATTCTCACTCAAAATATCAACTAGACGAGACACGTTATTTCCCTGAAGGGCTGAGATTGGAACAATTTCCTTGAAGTCCATCTGATTACGGAAATCATCAATCTGAGACAAAAGCTGGTCTGGGTGGACCTTATCAATCTTATTCACCACCAGAATCACAGGGACCTTGGCAGCCTTAAGACGCTCAATAATCATGTCGTCCCCCTTACCACGCGCTTCATCAGCGGGCACCATGAAAAGAACAGTATCCACTTCACGAAGGGTACTATAGGCAGATTCGACCATGAAATCTCCAAGAGCCGTTTTAGGCTTGTGAATCCCTGGTGTGTCGATAAAGACAATTTGCTCCTTATCAGTTGTGTAAATTCCCATAATTTTGTTGCGCGTTGTCTGCGCCTTGTCACTCATAATGGCAATCTTTTGCCCCATGACATGATTTAAAAAAGTTGACTTCCCAACGTTGGGACGTCCTAAAATGGCTACAAAGCCTGATTTAAAAGTCATAATTTCCTCTTGCTATTTAAAATAATAAATCCCAGATTCGTGGGAGAAAAATCAATGCGCCTGTTAAGGCTGCGAAAAGAGAGACCACTAATACCGCGCCAGCCGCCATATCCTTGGCATTTTTAGCCAGCATAGAAAAGTGATAGTGACTGGCCAAATCCACCACATTCTCGATAGCAGAATTGATAATTTCAAAGGCTACTACCAAAAAAATGCTCAATAGGAGAAAGAGCCATTCGATTCGTGACACCTGAAAAACAAAACCTGCGAGGATGACCACGAGAGCCGTCACCGCATGTTTTCGCATATTGCGTTCTTCCTTTATGGCAGTAAAAATTCCTGTAAGAGCAAATTCTAAACTGGATATCAGGTCACGATTTTTCCATTTTCGTTTATTGTCTTGTGAGTCCATAGGCTGTCAAAATTTCTTCTTGTAAACCGAACATCTCCGCTTCTTCTTCCGGAGTGTAGTGATCATAGCCGTTAATATGTAAAAAGCCGTGTACTGCCAAGAAGCCCATCTCACGCTCAAAGCTGTGGCCATATTCCTCAGCCTGCTCATGAGCCTTATCAATAGAGATGAAAAGTTCCCCAATATAGGCATCAAACTCAGACATCATCTCTGCCAATTCTGGATTTTCAAGCAAATCCTCTTCGTCAAAGGCAATTTCCAATTCTGGTTTATACTCAAGGCTGATGACATCTGTCGGACGGTCGGTGTCACGGTACTCCAGATTGAGTTCATGACTACGTTCATTGGTCACAAAGGTGACTGCCATTTCCTTGTCTTCTTTTCCTAATTTTTGGGCTGCAAATTCCAAAATTTCTTGGGTTTGTTGCAACATTTCTTTTGAAACTTGACCAGTTTCGTCTACCATTTCAATATACATGTACTTCTCGTTTCTCTTTACTTGGCTTTATTATACCACATTTCCATGATTTTATTCTACCTTTTTGATATAATACTATGGAATACAATCACAAGGAGAGAACGATGTCATTTGACGGATTTTTTTTACACCACATGGTTGAGGAATTGCGAAGAGAGTTAGTGAACGGTCGCATCCAGAAAATCAATCAGCCTTTTGAACAAGAGTTGGTCTTGCAAATCCGCAGCAATCGCCAAAGTCATCGCCTGCTCCTTTCTGCCCATCCAGTTTTTGGACGCATTCAGCTGACCCAAACGACTTTTGAAAATCCAGCCCAACCCTCTACCTTTATCATGGTTTTGAGAAAATATTTGCAGGGTGCCCTGATTGAGTCAATTGAGCAAGTGGAAAATGACCGAATTGTGGAAATCACGGTTTCCAATAAAAACGAGATTGGAGACCATATTCAGGCTACCTTGATTATCGAAATCATGGGCAAACATAGTAATATTCTACTAGTTGATAAGAGCAGTCATAAAATCCTCGAAGTTATCAAACACGTCGGTTTTTCACAAAATAGCTACCGTACCTTGCTTCCTGGGTCAACCTATATCGCTCCGCCAAGTACGGAATCTCTCAATCCTTTTACTATCAAGGATGAAAAGCTCTTTGAAATCCTACAAACACAGGAAACGACAGCTAAAAACCTTCAAAACTTCTTTCAAGGTCTGGGACGCGATACGGCAAATGAATTAGAAAACATTCTGATTAGTGATAAACTATCTACTTTCCGTACCTTTTTCAATCAAGAAACCAAGCCATGCTTGACTGAGACTTCCTTCAGTCCAGTTCCTTTTGCAAATCAGGTGGGGGAGCCTTTTGCCAGTCTTTCTGACTTGCTGGACACCTACTATAAGGATAAGGCTGAGCGCGACCGCGTCAAACAGCAAGCCAGTGAACTCATTCGCCGTGTTGAAAATGAACTTCAGAAAAATCGCCACAAACTCAAAAAACAAGAAAAAGAGTTACTGGCGACAGACAATGCGGAGGAATTTCGTCAAAAGGGGGAATTACTGACAACTTTCCTCCACCAAGTGCCTAACGACCAAGACCAGGTTATACTAGACAACTACTACACCAACCAACCTATCACCATTGCGCTTGATAAGGCATTAACTCCCAACCAGAATGCCCAACGCTTTTTTAAACGTTACCAGAAACTCAAAGAAGCTGTCAAATACTTGACTAATCTGATTGAAGAAACCAAGTCCACTATCCTCTATCTAGAAAGTGTCGAAACTGTCCTCAACCAAGCTGGGCTAGAAGAAATCGCTGAAATCCGTGAGGAATTAATCCAAACTGGCTTTATCCGTAGAAGACAGCGAGAGAAAATTCAGAAGCGCAAAAAACCAGAACAATATCTAGCGAGTGATGGCAAAACCATCATCTATGTCGGACGTAATAACCTGCAAAATGAGGAACTAACCTTTAAAATGGCCCGCAAGGAGGAACTTTGGTTCCACGCCAAGGATATTCCTGGAAGTCATGTTGTCATCTCAGGCAATCTTGACCCATCTGATGAAGTCAAGACAGACGCAGCAGAGCTGGCCGCCTACTTCTCTCAAGGACGCCTGTCAAATCTGGTGCAGGTAGATATGATTGAAGTCAAGAAACTCAATAAACCAACTGGTGGAAAACCAGGCTTTGTCACTTACACAGGACAAAAGACACTCCGTGTCACACCAGACCCTGAAAAAATCGCATCCATGAAAAAATCCTGATTTTACTTGAAATCAGGATTTTTAACTTATACTCAAATCATATTCATACTCAATGAAAATCAAAGAGTAAACTAGGAAGCTAGCCGCAGCCTGCTCAAAGCACTGCTTTGAGGTTGCAGATAGAGCTGATGAAGTCAGTAACCATATATACGGCAAGGCGACGCTGACGTGGTTTGAAGAGATTTTCGAAGAGTATCAATTATAGGACTAATCTTTGCCACCTAATTTCTCATTGATTTTCATCATCACACTAGCAATTTTTTCACCCCAATAAGGATCTGAGGCATATTCCACATTCATACCAGATGCCTTGTTTCCAAGGAAAGTTCTGCCCCTATCGATATAATTTTCCTTAATCCACTTGCTTGCACCTAAAATTCCCTTATCCACATCATCAAATGTCTTGGCAGAAAGGTAAGGGGTCGTATCATAGGCTGTAATTCCAAAGAAATTATTCTTATCTTTGGCAATCTTACTTCGTCCCCAATCACTTTCTAAAGCACTATGGGCAAGGAGGTAAAGGGCATTGATATGATAATGTTCTTCGGCTTCCTTAAAAGTAGCTCCCTTATTTTCTAAGAGACTATTATTAATATTTAGCAAACTAAATACCTTATCCAAGTCTTCAGCACTATAGTTTGTAGCCTCTGTCAATTCTTTAAAAAGGAAGGGATTTTCAAGGTTAAAACCATCAAAATGCAGCCCATCTGCCGAATAATATTTCTTGCCTACTTCCATATCAGAAAGATGAGCAGCTACTGGGATACTAGCATTCTGAGCCACATAGTGATAAAGACGGTGTCCATCACTCTCATAATAAGGGATAAAGTCCTTACTAGCATCTAGTGCTTGTAAATCTTCTGTTTTCATATAGCCTGACAAACCAGAAATAGTAATAGCCAGGCGCTTGTCATCACTTTTTCTATCCTTATCTAGCCAAACAACACTACCTTGCGATATATAGGACAGCTTTTCACCATCTGCATTATAGATATTTGCAGTAACTGGAAGGACCTGATAATAATCAGAGCTAGTCTTCGACTCCTTATTCCACTTTCCATCGCTTCCTAGCTGATGACCATCAATAGTCTCATTTTTTGCCATGTAGCCACCGGATTTGAAGTAGTACCAGGCTTGATTTTTAGAATCGTATACCCATTCTTTATCAGCCATTTTGCCATCAGATTTAAGGTAAAACCATGACTCCTTATCCCAAATCCATTCATTGGCTGCCATATAGCCACCGGATTTTAGATAATAATAGTGACCATTTTCGAAAATCCATTCTTTATCAGCATGATTTCCATTTTCTTTGATATAAAACCAAGATTGGTATTGTTTGTCAAAAAGCCAACCTTGCTGTACTTTAGCGCCACTAGCACTCACATAAGCCTGTTCAATCCACTGACTTGTCAGTAAATAACCACCAGATTTGAAATAATAGTCCTTACCTTTGATTTGGAGCCATTCTTTCTCTGCGTGTTGGCCATCTGCTTTGATATAAAACCAAGCATCATATTGAGAATCATAGACCCAGTCTTCTATTACCTTGGCACCTGTAGCACCGACATAGGAAGCTCCTAGCCAAGCATTTCTTTTCATCTTTCCATCTTGGTCAAGATAATAGAGGACTCCCTTGTCTTCTATCCATTCTGACTTGGCCATATAGCCACCAGATTTGAGGTAAAAATAGTCATCACCTTGCTTTAGCCATTCATTTTCAGCATAGTTGGCATCTTCTTTTATATAAAACCAAGATTGATAGTGAGCATCAAAAACCCACTCATTAGCTGCTTGACTCCCATCTGCTTTCAGGTATTGTTTTCCTTGCCAAGTACCATCACTAGCCATTGCACTCTCTGGTCTGGCTAAGAAAAATAGCAGAGCTAAAAAAACAAATCTCAATTTCTTCATAAACTTTCTTCCTCTGTTCTTTCTATTTTATTGTATCAAAATTCTCTATAATCAACATTACAAACTGATAAAAAATCAAGAACAGATTGATTGCAGTTTACCTCAGAGACTCTTTTACTTCCTTGCGTAGATCTTCCAGACTGCTAATGCCGTATTTGTCCATGGCTTTTGGCAGATTTTCGATGATATCAGGGCAGGCATAAGGATTGGTAAAGTTGGCTGTTCCAACTCCAATGGCCGATGCTCCAGCCAGATACATTTCTAGGGCAGCTTCTGCCGAATCCACTCCCCCCATTCCAATGATGGGCAGGTCTGTTGTTTGGGCTACTTGGCGAATAAGCTTGAGGGCTACTGGAAAGACGGCTGGGCCTGACATCCCACCTGTTCCATTGGCCAAGATTGGTTTACGAGTTTTGAGGTCAAAGCGCATTCCAACCAGAGTATTAATCATAGTCAAGCCACTTGCTCCTGCATCCTCTGCTGCCTTTGCGACAGTAACGATATCGGTCACACTAGGAGTTAGTTTGACATAAACTGGTACATCAGAGGCTTCCACAGCTGCTTTCACCACATCATAAGCTAAATCTGGATCTTGACCAATCAAGAGTCCATGATTACAGTGATCTACGTTGGGACAAGAAATATTGAGCTCAATAGCCTTCACATTAGCTGCCTTAGAAATCCCATGAGAAACAGCTGCATACTCTTGTTTTGAAAAACCAGCTACATTGGCAATAATGGGAAGATTTGGATACTCTCTTTCTAGCCAAGGTAACTTTTCAGCCAAAACAACCTCCAAACCAGGATTTTGCAAGCCAATTGCATTGAGCATACCAGCAGGCGTCTCTGCCACCCTTGGAGTTGGATTGCCAAAACGGGGTTCAAGAGTTGTCGCCTTGATCATAATAGAACCCAAAAGGTCTAAATCATAGTACTTGGCATACTCTTGACCAAAACCAAAACAGCCTGATGCTGGAATAATCGGATTTTTCAAATCCAAGCCTGGTAGAGAAACTTGTAAACGATTTGTAGTCATAATTTTCTCCTTATAATACAACTGTTCCTGTGCGGAAAACAGGACCATCTTCACAGACGCGTTGGCTAACCGTCTCACTTTCTGGCACTTTTAGGACGCAGGCATAGCAAGCCCCCATCCCACAAGCCATACGAGATTCCAAAGATAGATAGGCTCTTGGATGGTTATAGAAGGTTTGATTGATATACTTCATCATTCCAGGCGCCCCACATGAGTAAACAGCATCAAATTGATTGTCTAAATCCTTGATGACTACAGAGACATTTCCCTTGATACCATAAGAACCATCATCTGTCGTTACAAAGACTTGACCATATTGAGCTAATTCCGTCTCTAAAATAACAGCATCCTTAGTGGCAAAACCGAGAACTGTCACTACTTTCACACCACGCGCATGCAATTCCTTGGCTACTTCAAGCAAGGGCGGAACACCAATTCCCCCACCAACAAGGAGAACCTGGCTCTGCTCATCAAGGTCAGACAAGTCAAAACCATTTCCCTGAGGACCCATCACATCAAGAGTGTCTCCCTGACTTAAGGTTGAGAAAATAGCTGTCCCAGCCCCTTCAATCCGATAAATGAGGTGACACTGCTTCTTTACCTTATCAATAGATGAAATTGAAATAGGACGGCGCAAGAGATGGGCATCATCGGGAACACGCAGATGAAGAAATTGGCCTGCTCGCATGGCTTCAACCATTTCCCCTTCTAGAACTAATTCAAAGATTGCTGGCGCGATTTCCTCCTGTGCAACCACCTTCATGGTTTCCAATCGAATAGCACCCAAACGTTTCTTACATGTGGGATTCATGACTTTTCCTCCTTAAATTTTAAGGGGACCAGATAAAGAAAAGACCTTGCTAGTGCAAGGCCTCAGTTAAAATCGTACAACAGAAGAGAGCACACTCAAAAAGTCTCCTCTAGAAAATTGTACTATTCTTTTATCTGACACCTTGTGAGTCTCTCTGGACTCCCCTTAAAGGTTAAATTTTTACTAGTATACTCTTTCAGCAAAAAAAAGTCAAGTAGAAAACGAACATTCTACTTGACCTCACGAGATTATTTTTCACGAATGACTTCAACCTTGTAGCCATCAGGGTCTTTGACAAAGTAATAGTTAGGTGCAGTTCCTGGTAGACCATTTGGCTCGGTAACTTCATAACCTTTGGCACTATGCTCTTGATGAAGCGCCTCAAGATCAGGTGTACTTAGGGCGATATGGGCAAATCCATCTCCAACCACATAAGGACCATGATCGTAGTTATAAGTCAACTCCAACTCATAGTCGTCACCCTCAAGACCTAGATAGACAATCGTGAAGGCATGGTCTGGAAAATCTCTGCGACGCAATTCTTTAAATCCAAAAGCATCTTGATAGAATGCAATTGATTTTTCAAGATTTTCTACTCGCAAGCAAGTATGTAGCATTTTTGAAGCCATATTTTTCTCCTTTATTTTTAAAAAGACTGGGACAATCCTGTTCCAGTCTTATCTGTTATTATTTACCAAGTTTTGCTTTCGCTGCATCTGCAAGAGCTGTGA
The DNA here is from genome assembly GCF_905187535.1 of Streptococcus mitis. Taxonomy (GTDB): domain Bacteria; phylum Bacillota; class Bacilli; order Lactobacillales; family Streptococcaceae; genus Streptococcus; species Streptococcus mitis_BS. Next base: position 214,108 of record NZ_CAJJIE010000060.1, on the reverse strand, counting down.
AAGCTGCTGCATCGTTAACAGCCAAGTCAGCAAGCATTTTACGGTTAACTTCAATCTCAGCCAATTTCAAACCATGCATCAATTGTGAGTATGAAAGTCCGTTCATACGAGCTGCCGCGTTGATACGAGTGATCCACAATTTGCGGAAGTCACGTTTTTTCTGACGACGGTCACGGTATGCATAGTAGTAAGAGTTCATTACTTGTTCTTTTGCAGTACGGAACAAGATGTGTTTAGCTCCATAGTAACCTTTTGCTAATTTAAGAATACGTTTACGACGTTTGCGTGATACAACGCCACCTTTAACACGTGCCATGTTTTATTTCCTCCAAATATTTCCTAGAATTGTTTACTTACAGTCAAGCTATTATTTCAAGCGAGTAAGCATTGCTTTGATACGTTTGTAATCTCCTGAATGCACCATAGATGCTTTACGAAGATGACGACGTTGTTTCTTAGTTTTTCCGTGGAAACGGTGAGAAGTGTAAGCACGGAAACGTTTAAGTCCACCAGAACCTGTACGTTTGAAACGTTTAGCTGATGCGCGGTGTGTTTTTTGTTTTGGCATGATTTTTTCTCCTTTATTTAACTTTCTGACAATTATTTTTTGTCAGTCGCTGGCGCCAATTGCATGAACATTTGACGTCCATCCATTTTAGCACGTTGTTCGATGATTGCAATATCTTGAGTTGCTTCAGCAAACTCGGCTAAAACTTTTGCACCAATCTCTTTATGGGTAATCATACGACCCTTAAAGCGAATAGATACCTTAACTTTATTTCCTTTTTCAAGGAATTTGCGTGCATTGCGAAGTTTTGTATCAAAGTCACCCTTGTCAATAGTTGGACTTAGACGAACTTCTTTCACAGTAACAACACTTTGTTTTTTACGTTGTTCTTTTTGCTTCTTCTGGTACTCAAATTTGAACTTACCGTAGTCCATAATTTTTGCAACAGGTGGTTTGGCTTGTGGTTGAATCAACACTAGATCAACATTAGCGTTATCAGCCAAAGCTTGCGCTTCACTGAGTGGCTTGATGCCTAGCTGTTCTCCTTCAAGACCAATCAAGCGAACTTCACGTACACGAATCTCATCATTGATGAATAAGTCTTGCTTTGCTATGGTTTTCACCTCTTTTGTTTTATTAGAGAAAAACAATAGCGGACTCGTAAATATACAAGCCCGCACGTTATGATAGCGTTTCTTAGAAACTTTTCATCCGTAGGGCCAGGCAACTTAATGTCACAAGGCGAGAAGCTCTCACTTCTGCTTTTCTCAACTTTTATATGATACCAAGTTTTCTAGCTCTTGTCAAGATAAAAAGTTATTTTTTTGAAAAGTTTGTGTTTATATTTTGACTTGGTTTTCGAATCAAAAAGAGAGAATCAAGTTGATTCCCTCTCTATGTTAGTTTTTGCTTATTTTCCCTGTAGGAAAGCTAGAATCTATTAAAAACTTCCTTTTTACGTGAACTTCCCCATCTTTCGATAAATAGAATCCCCACTAACAAAAGGATAATCAGGCAAGGAAGTAAGACCATTCCCATACTCCAATTCAGATTGACATTATCAATTTGCTTAGGTAATCTTCCAGATAAAATCTCCACTGAACGCAAGTAAGTAAAGGGAATCAGATGTGCAATCTTTTGAAGAGGCTGAATTGTTTGGATGCCAAACAATAAGCCAACAATCCCAATGAGTGAAAGAAAGAGGACAGGCATTTTTTGCTTGAAAAAGTAAGCAATCAAGTAGACGACTTCCACAATGACGATAAAAGCTAAGAAAGCTAGTAACAAGCCAGGAAATAACACATCTTGTATCTTTCCAATAGTTACCTCTTGATTCACTAAGCTATAAATCGGGTAGGGATAATCTAACTGTCCAAAACCACTTATCAGACTTCCCACTAGAAAAGAAAATCCGCTGATTCCGATAAACAGCACAGTTACATAGCCCACTCCAACTCCAAGGGAGGACATGGCAAATGCCACTTTTGAAAAAGGATATAACTGAGCTGTGTCCAGATGATTTTGATATCTTTCTGCAAATAGTTGCGTTAGCATAAAAATAATAGCAACTACAAACAAGGTTGGGATGATAGCCTCTAAAATCCAGACAATCTGATCAATCCCGTGGGTCGGAAACTCCAAAGTATGTGCTTTTATGTTCAAGGGATACAGGGCTTGGTAAATCTTTCGTTGGCGGTCAATCGCCATTTTTAAGTCAGAGCTAGAAGTCGGTTGATTTGACATAACTTCATAATTCTTCTCTTCATCTTGCCACTGCAAATAGTAGGCTTCTTTCCAGCGCCCTTCTTTTAATAAAGTCAGAATTTCTGTCTTTTGAGTCAAATGATTTTTTTGCGAGTCTAAATTTTCTTTAGCAAACTGGTATTCCTCCGAGCTGGTGTCAGATATTTGGGAGAGTTTCTCTTCATATCCATTGATGACTCTCTCATCTTTTACAAGACTGGTTTCCAACTCGCTCTCCAAGCTGTGTGAGTTTGCAGTCCGACTATTTAAATAAAAGGTAACACCGAGTCCAGATACAAATAAAGCTAAGATAATCCAGTTTAAGCGACTTTTGAAAACTTTTTTTAATAAAAATAGACTAACATCTTTCATAAACTAAACCTCTTCTATTTGCCCCTGATGAATGGTTACTACTCTATCGCAGACATCAAGCAACTCTTCCTTATAGTGGGAACTTAAAAGAACCAGCTGTTCTTGTCTATCGATTTGTGCCAGCCTATCAAAAAACTTCTGTCGATAATACTCATCTAAGCCATTTGTAATCTCATCCATGAGCCAGCATTTTGCCTGACTCAGGAAATACATGGCAATCACCAAGCGTTGCTTCATACCTAAGGAATACTTGCGAATGGGAAGGCTGATATAGTCAGACATTTCCCAGTAATCAATTTCATCCCCCAAGTTCAGCCCTGACTTCCAGATGTTTTTGATAAGACGAAGGTAGTCCATCCCACTTAAGTTTCCATCCAGCCATTCAACACTTTCATAATAAAATAAAGAAGGAGGGGCTGCGATATTTCCGCTACTTATAGGAATTAAATTGCTAATGGCACGGAACAGTGTCGTCTTTCCAGAACCATTGATAGCAAGAACACCATAAATCATACCCTTTTCAAATGTAAAGTCAACATCTTGTAAGATGACTTGTCGCGTTTTTAAGGTCACATGAGTAAGAGTTATCATATACAGTCCTCCTTTTTCTCACTCTTTAAGAATTAATAGCCTCCGCTGTAGTAGTTTAGTACCTCATAACGATTGTAATTCAAACCAGAACCAACTTTATACTCAGAATAGCTATCATAACGATACTATGATGGAATCCGAGCATATTGATGGCCGTGATAGTTGGTACTATATTCCCAAACCGTATTCCAATCATACTTGTAACTTTTAGTGACTGTCACAGCAGATACACTGGACTGAAAAAGACCAATAATCATAAACTAACTAATTAAACGGTTTTTGCTAATTTTTAATGGTTTTATATCATCAATATTGAAGACGCTTTCATTATATCGTTTTTATCATTATTATGCAACAGATTTTTAGTTTATTGTACTAATATATAGTATTTATCCTTCCTATCGAACGCTTTCGATTTTCCAACTTTTCCACCCCTTAAAGCGTATAGCTCCTTGCTGGTCAGTTCGATAAACTTTGCTATTGATAGTTTCTAGTCGTGTCAAAGTTTCCTGATGGGGTAATTTCGTTCGATTGTTCTTTCCAACTGAGATGAGAGTGATCTCTGGTTTGAGCTGTTCTAGAAAGGCTGAACTTGATGAGTTTTTAGAACCATGTTGGCCAGCTTTCAAAACATCCACCTCTAGATCTGGATACCGCTTCAGCAAATCCTTCTCTCCTTTTTCCTCCAAATTTCCTGTAAAAAGAAAGTACTTATCCAAAAGTTTTCCATACAGAACCAGGGAATCTTCATGACCTCCATCTCCAATTTTCCTTGGAGATAAGACTTCTAACTGACTTCCAAAAATTGGCAAATTCTCTCCCACTGACACACTACGAGCCTTGGTTTGAGCAGCCTGTAGTTCTGCCACAAATTGCTTCTGCTTCAAACTGCCTTTTGACACTAAAATTTCGCCTACATGGAAAGCCTTAGCCACCTCCAACAAATCTCCAATATGTTCCTTGTCTGTATTGGTCAAAATCAGCTGGTCAATCTTATCTACTCCTCGACTTTTGAGATAGGGTATCAAGTTTCGCTGGGCATTGCTGGTCGTCGCCTTTTCTTGCCATTTCTCGATTTTCTTACCAGATTCTGCCTTGCCACCTACATCTATGAGAATGGTTTTCCCAGTTACATCCCGTAGGAAAATGCTTTCTCCTTGCCCTACATCCAGCATGGTAATTTCATTTTCCAACGGATGCTTGGTCAAGAAAAAGAGACTAACAATCAATAAGCTCAATACTGCTAGACTTTTAATGTTTTTCCTCAAATCATAGACCAAAGCTAAAGAAATTAATAGTAATATCAACAGCCATGCATTGGGTTGTCCAAAGACCAGAGGCCTACTTGCCACCTGTGATACCAAGCGAATAATGCTTTCCAACCATTCAAACATAAAATTAAGTTGAGTGACTGGATAGAGAAAGGAAAGAGCAAATAAGATAGATAAGAGCGGCAAGAAGACCATGTCAAATAGAAAGGAAAAGACAAAGGTCAAGAGGATGGACCAAGGTTGAAATTCCGCAAAATAGAAGGATAGAATGGGCAATATTCCCAAGGAAATAACTAGACTTTCTCTGGCAATAGCCTTTAGCCCCTCCCCTTCTTTGCTGGTCATGGTCAAGATAAAAGCATAGGCGCAGGACAAGACACCTCCTGCTGTTAAGAAAAAGTTGGGCATGACGATAAAGAGAACAAGTACAGTAAGGACAAAATTATCTAAGCCCTTATAGCCATGCTGAGCCAGTAGCTTCTGCAAGAGACTGCGAATGACCGATGCCGAAAATCCTGTCAGTCCTGCATAGATAAGGGAAAAGGGATAGGTCAGCCATTTCAACTTTTCTTGGGTCAAGCCTAATCGCAAGAGTAGTTTCTTAAACCCGTCCATGAAAAAACCTACCTGCATCCCCGACAAGGCAAAGAGGTGGATAATTCCTAAACTAGAATAAAGCTCATTCATCTCCTCAAAATCTGTGTCCAGATGTCCTAGCAAGAGCCCTGTCATGTAATTGCGCATAGGGTCTGGAAAGTGCGTCTTAATCCAAACCACAGCCTTTCGGCGTAAGCTGGACAGGTTTTCACCTATATCCCAACTGCCAACCTTTTGAAGTGACTGGATTTTTTTGATATTGAGAGTCTGGTAAATTCCCTGAGTTTTCAGATAGGCTTGATAGTTAAATCCACCAAAATTCCTCTGCCCTTCTGGCTCCGAAAGCTTCCCTTCTAGTCCTATCTCATGAAGGTCGGTTAAAGATTGAAAGGCTTCTTTCTCCTCCTCGGATTGGAGTTTATAATAGACTTGAAAAATGCGTCCATCAGACTTACCACGAAAGGATAGACTATCACCATTAACCTTAATAGTGTCGGGCAAAATCCGTACCCTTTCAACAGAATCCGCCAAATTTTGACTCGCTTGACTCTGTTGCCAATTTTGAAACAGAAACCAGAAACCAAAGATTCCACAAATCACTAGAACTTTGCTGGCAGATTTCAAAGAAAATTGTACAAAGAGACAGACTAGCAGAAAAACAAAGCTCAACAAAGCAAGATAGGATGCTGAGAAAATAGCGTAATAAAGCCAAAGCAATAGAAAACTCAGATAAATTAGGGGAATGGGGAAATTCTTAATCCACTGTAACATAGTCTTTTAACTTTTCTATGGTCTTGGCACCAATGCCAGAGACCTTCTTGAGCTCGTCTACTGACTTGAACTTGCCATTTGCTTCGCGATGGTCGATAATATCCTGGGCTCGTTTTCCTCCCAACCCCTTGACCTGCTTGAGCTCTTCCAGACTGGCCTTGTTGAGATTGACCTTCTTTTCCTTGCTTGTTGAAGAAGTCGCTCCAGAACCTGACTGTTGACTAGCTTCTTCTCCCTTAGTTGGAACGTAAACCAGAGCCTCATCACTAACTTTCTGAGCTAGATTGAGCGACTTGCTATCTGCTTGATCTGTCAAACCACCAGCCTTCTGAACAGCATCATTAACTCGACTACCTACAGGCAAATCATAAATCCCTGGCGATTTAACAGCTCCCTTCACATCTACTGTGATTAGATCTTGTTCAACCGGTTCTTCCTTCTCTTCCTTTTCGGTCGATGAATCCTTGGAAACAGCTGTAACTTCTGCCTGCAAATTCGTTTCCTGGACAGGTGTGTGTGGAGCTGGCTTTAGCAGGAAAAATCCTCCTACAAGCAAGCCCAGACAAGTACAGATGACAATGATTTTATACTCTTTGATTTTCTCGATAATTGCTTCCATATTTTCTCCTCTCTTAGATTATTCGTAAGAGGAAGAAAAAACAGTTGAAAATTTCTTCTCAACTGCTTATTTATTTGCAAAATAGTCTTCCTTAGTCAAGACATAATGAACTCTTGTAACGATTCGGCCTTCTTCATGCTGGTCCATACAAGCATATGGTTCTGCATGGGAAAAATGCATGCCTGATTTCTCCATGACCTTTCCAGATGCAGGATTGTCCTTATCGTGAAGGGCAACCAACTTATTCATTCCAATCTTCTCAAAAGCCAGCTCAATCACAGCACGATTGGCTTCTGTCGTTAATCCTTTATTCCAATACTTTTTATTGATAATGTAGCCAATAGCTGCCTTCTTAAGAACAGGATCAATCTTGTGCAAGTCAATGGTTCCAATAAACTGACCATTGCTTTTTAGTTCTATTGCCCACCGTCCCAAGGGATTGGCCAAGTAGAACTGAGCAATGTTATTCTTGGTTTCTTCCAAGATTTGATTTGTTGGAAAAGTGTAGCGCGTATTTTCTCTGTCTGAGGCATACTCAAACATAGCTTCCGCATCATCCAAAGTTACAGGTCGGAGCAATAAACGCTCTGTTTCTATAGACGGATACTGGGCAAATTTTACAAAAATTGATTCCATAGGTTTCCACCACTTGAAAAGTTTCTAATCTAATATAAGGATATTAAATAAAACATGTAAAAAGCAAATTTATACTTGGTATTGAGATAACTTTAAGTACAAAAGAACTATCCTTCAGATAGAGGTTGAGTATCTACTTCTTCACGCTCTTCATTTTTAACTGGAGCTGGTTCATAAGCTCGGATAATCTGAGCGACAACTGGATGGCGAACCACATCCTTAGCTGAAAAATGAACAAAGTCAATCTGATGAATGTTCTTGAGTTTCTCTTGAGCATCAATCAAACCGGACTTGACGTTACGCGGAAGGTCAATCTGACTGATATCTCCATTGACAATCATCTTAGAATTAAAACCTAAACGAGTCAAAAACATCTTCATCTGCATGATGGTCGTATTTTGGGCCTCATCGAGAATGACAACGGCATCATCCAAGGTCCGTCCACGCATATAGGCAAGGGGCGCAATCTCGATAATTTCACGCTCCATGAGACGGGTGGTCTGGTCTTTGCCGAGAATCTGATACAAAGCATCATAAATAGGTCGAAGGTAAGGATCTACCTTCTCTTTAAGATCACCAGGAAGAAAACCTAGACTCTCGCCAGCTTCCACTGCTGGACGAGTTAGGATAATCCGCTTGACCTGCCCACGTTTAAGAGCAGTCACAGCCAAGGTCACTGCAAGAAAGGTCTTCCCTGTCCCTGCAGGCCCAATTCCAAAGGTCACATCATGCTGTTTGACACTATCCACATAAAGCTTTTGACCCAGTGTTTTGACACGGATAGGCTTCCCTGTATTGTCCTTGATAATTTCTTCTTCGTAAAGGGCGACAAACTTGTCGATTTCATCGTTTTTGACCATGCTAATCGCAGTCACCACATCTGGTGTACCAACGGTCATCCCACGATTTACCAAGACCATCAAAGCCTGAATAACTTGACGGGCTTCCTCACAGGCAGTCTCTTCTCCCAAAACCTGCACAATCTCCGTACGAGCATGAATCACCACATCAAGCTCTTCTTCCATCAAACGAAGATGGCGTTCATTGGAACCAAAAAGATGAAACAGGTCATCTGGATGACTCAGTTGAATGTCTATTGAATGTTCCTTCAAATAAAGAACCTCTCTAATCCTTTTATTTCTTTTTATTATAGCAAAGGGGTGGAGAAATTACTAGCCCAAACCCAGTGAATCATGCTAGTGTTCTAAGTATTCTTGCCAGATAGCATCAAAGTCTCCTAGATTGAAAGAGAAACTGGCATGTTCCTCCAAAAAGCGGCTCACCTCATCAAAATCATCTGTGTGTTTCGGAAATGCTGATTCTTCAAAAGCGAGGTCTGCCAAGATAGCTTTGGGACTATTACTTTTAGGATTGCGCTCAGTCATGAGCCAAGTGTAAAATGATTTTCTCATAAGTCACCCTAGATCAACTCAGTCCCAAACTGGTCTTGCTTGATTTTGCCAGCCTTCATCAAACCACCGAGTGCTTTCTTGAACTGACCTTTAGAAATACCAAAGGTTGCCTTGATATCCTCAGGGGATGACTTATCATTCAAGGTCATAAAACCGCCATTGCTTTCCAAGTAAGTCAAAATCATCTGAGCATCATTTTCCAACATTTCAAAAGAACGTGGTTTGAGGGAAAGGTTCAAGGTACGGTCCACTTCACGGAAACCAATGACACGCGCATCTAAAACTTGACCCAAACGTGGCTCTGCATATCGCTCGCTAGGATGGATAAAGCCAAGCATGTTATTTTCTGGCAGATAGACAAAAGTTCCTGATAGCTTGAGGCGGTAAACAATGGCTGGCCAGTTTTGGTTCTGCATGTTGTTGTAAGCAGGACGAGCCAGACGTTGGAAGTCTTCTTGATAAGCCAAGAGACCCCAGATACGGTCTTTCTTGTCCACTTCAAGACGGATGTAGAGTTGGTCGCCCTTCTTAGGCCAGAGTTCCTTGAGCTCAGGAAGAATATCGAGTGACACAACGATTTCCTTGTCAGGAAGGCCTGTATCCACAAAGACACCCAAGTCCTTACGAACTTCTGTGACACGGCCCCAACCAAATTGGTCCTGAGTAGCAGTCACTTCTAGAGTTGTCAAACGGAGTTTTTGCTTCATATCTGTATAGGCAAAACCTTTGACCGTATCCCCTACTGTATGTTGACCTTCTTCCTTGGCAAGAGCATAGGTTTGACCATCCTTTTGCACAAAGTAAAAACGGTCATTTTCATCGATGATGAGTCCAACGATAAAACTTGCAAGATTTGTATTCATATTTCCTTCTTTCGAATAAAACTCAGCCAGCAATGCCAACTGAGTTTTTCTGTTTATTTTTAGACTTCCAAAAGTTCTTTCTCTTTATTAGCAGTCATGTCGTCTATGTGTTTGACAGCATCGTCTGTTACTTTTTGAATATCTTTTTCAAGAGTCTTCAATTCGTCTTCAGTGATTTCTTTTGCTTTTTCTTGTTTCTTGGCTTCATCCATAGCATCACGACGGATATTGCGGACAGCCACTTTAGCATTTTCGCCGACTTTCTTCACTTCTTTAGCAAGGTCACGACGAGTTTCTTCTGTAAGAGCTGGGATAACCAAGCGAATCACAGAACCGTCATTAGCTGGTGTGATACCAAGATCAGAAGCGTTCAAGGCACGTTCGATGTCTTTCAATGAAGACTTGTCAAATGGTGTTACTAACAAAACACGCGCTTCTGGAATCGTAATTGAAGCAATTTGGTTAAGAGGAGTTTCTACTCCATAGTATTCTACATGTACACGGTCCAGCAAGCTTGCATTGGCACGGCCAGCACGGATACCACCAAATTCACGAGCAAGTGATTGGTGAGACTGGGTCATTCTCTCTTTAGCTTTTTCAATAATTGCGTTAGCCATAATCTTTCTTATTCCTTTTCTTCGATATTATTTGAAACTGTTGTTCCGATATTTTCACCAAATACGACACGTTTGATGTTGCCTGGTTGGTTCATGTTGAAGACAACCAAGTCAATGTCGTTATCCATTGAGAGGGTTGAAGCTGTTGAGTCCATAATACGGAGACCTTTGTTGATAACATCACGGTGGGTCAATTCTTCAAACTTAACGGCTGTCTTGTCTTTCTTAGGATCGGCATTGTAAACACCATCGACGCCATTTTTAGCCATAAGGATGGCATCCGCTTCGATTTCAGCTGCACGAAGAGCCGCTGTTGTATCTGTTGAGAAGTAAGGTGAACCAATTCCGGCACCAAAAATAACGATACGGCCTTTTTCAAGGTGACGAAGGGCACGTCCACGAACATAAGGCTCTGCCACTTGTTGCATAGCAATGGCAGTTTGCACACGCGTATCAACCCCAACTTGTTGCAATGAATCTGCCATCACAAGAGCATTCATAACAGTCCCAAGCATTCCTGTATAATCTGCCTGAACGCGGTCCATTCCTGCTTCAGCAGCAGGTTCTCCACGCCAGAGATTTCCTCCACCGATAACAAGGGCAATTTCGATACCTAAGCTATGAACTTCTTGAATCTCTTTTGCGATTGTTTGAACTGTTTGGATATCAATCCCTACGCCACGTTCACCGGCAAGGGCTTCACCTGATAACTTGATTAAAATACGTTTATACTTGGGATTCGCCATTTTCACTCTCCTTTTTTTATCCTACCTATTTTATCACAATTTCTAAGATTTTTATAGTATCATGAGCAATTCTTTGAAAAAAATTAGACCGTTAAAAATTCCTCTAAGTCGCTGAGGGCACGCTCCGCAATTTTTTCATAACGAGCCTTCTTATCACGAATACGCTCGCCTTCCAACTCCTTAATAATCCCGAAGTTGACATTCATTGGTTGGAAATGCTTGCTGTCGGCATGGGTGATGTAATGAGCCAGACTTCCAATCGCTGTTGTTTCTGGGAAAATAGCCTCGCTTTCTCCCTTGAAAAGACGAGCTGCGTTAATCCCCGCAACCAAACCTGAAGCCGCTGACTCAACATAACCTTCCACACCCGTCATCTGACCAGCAAAGAAGAGGTTTGACTGTTTCTTAGAACGATAGGTTTGCTCAAGAAGATTTGGTGAATCCATGTAAGAATTGCGGTGCATGACACCATAGCGAACAAACTCAGCATTTTCAAGACCTGGAATCATTTGGAAAACACGCTTTTGTTCTCCCCATTTGAGGTGGGTCTGGAAACCGACGATATTGTAGAGGCTACCAGCCGCATTGTCCTGACGAAGTTGGACAACCGCGTAAGGTGTTTTGAATTCGCCATCACGAGGTCCTGTGTAGTCGTCTGGATACTCAAGTCCGACTGGCTTCATCGGACCATAAAGCATGGTTTTAATGCCACGTTTGGCCATGACTTCGATAGGCATACATCCTTCAAAGTATTTTTCTTTTTCAAAAGAATTGAGCGGTGCTTCCTCCGCATTGACCAAGGCTTCATGAAAATCCATAAACTCTTGTTTAGTCATAGGGGCATTGAGGTAGGCCGCCTCTCCCTTGTCATAACGAGACTTGAGATAAACCTTGCTCATATCAATGGTGTTGACATCGATAATAGGCGCTGCCGCATCGTAGAAATAGAAACCATCGCCGTCATTAAGGGCATGAATCTTTTCAGCCAAGGCATCGCTGGTCAAAGGACCAGTCGCCACAACTGTAATAACATCTGTCGGCAATTCTGTAATTTCATCACGAACCACTTCAATCAAGGGGTGGTTGGCAACTTTTTCGGTTACCATTTGGGAGAAACCATCGCGGTCAACCGCAAGGGCACCACCTGCAGGAACACGTGTAGCCTCAGCAGATTCCAAGATAACAGAACCCAAGCGACGCATTTCTTCCTTGAGGAGACCCACTGCATTTGTCAAAGCATCCCCACGAAGAGAATTGGAACAAACCAACTCTGCAAAATTGTCTGTTTTGTGCTGAGGTGTTGACTTGACACCACGCATTTCATAAAGTTTAACTGGAATACCACGTTCTGCGATTTGGTAGGCTGCTTCTGACCCTGCCAAACCAGCACCGATAACATTGATATAAGATTGAGACACGACACTAATACCTCTTTGGGTGGAACCTAAGTTCATATCAAAACAAGGCACTGGCTTGTTTAACACCCACAAATCTTTCTATTTTTTCTTCTACTAGTATAACAAAAAAAGGGAAGAAGGCAAACTTCCCTGTTTAGTCATTTTCTTGATGTAAAGAGATAGTGAGTATTCCAATTAAAAATCAATTATATGCTACTCTATAAAATCTCTTCCACGTAACGGATCGATAGGGACTGTTATTCTATCTCTTGCTATAACCGTATTATCTAAAACAGCATAACATTCAACATAGTGGTCTCCTTTAAACTGAGAATCTTCGTGATGTTTTATTTTACCTGAAAAAATAGCACCACGCTCACAATTTCTTCTAATCGCCTCAGCTCCAATATTTCTTACTTTCCAATAATATTTAACATCAGACAAAAGATTATCTGGAATATCTGATTTTATAATTTCAAAATCAAGAGATTTTCTATTTTTAATCTTAAATCTACTTTTTAAAAAGTCTGAAAGAAGTGCTTTTCGAAAACCATCTTGTGTAATTTCACACTCCAAAACAATATTATATTCGATATTAACATTAAACAATTCATCAATAAATTCTTCATTCGAAGCTCGATTTGTTGTAGAAGTGGATTGAGCGAATTTTCTACCAAATAGCTGTCTATAAACTTCAGTAAGTTTCTCTTCTGAAGCGTCTTCTATTTTCTTTAGAGCTTGCTTAGCTTTATTGACAAATTTTGCTCCATCATTATTATAAATCTTTTGATTACTACCTAAAGCATACCAATACTCTCTATTTTTATCTTGGTTTGAAAAGTATTCAAAAATATCTTTCAAGAGAATATTGTAATCAGAGTAATATATTTCAGAAATACCTTTATCATCAATTAAATCAGATATCAAAGTATCTATCAACAACCCCTTAAATGAAAAGCCCATATGATTTTTCCATTGTCGTATGAGCCTTGTTAAGTTAGAAAAATGATTATTAAAATTCGAATTTAAAGATTTAGATTTTTCAATTTCAGGCTTTGGTTTAGTAGTTTTCCAAGAGCCTCCGTTACGAGAATCAGGATATTTAAAATTACCATCAGATTGTTCGAAAGCTGGAACTAACTCAATTTTTCCACCATCCGAAAAATCAATAGCAACGACCTGTCCGTCTCCTTTTATTTTTGTATTTGGGTATCTTTTTAGTAATTCGTTTTTTATTTCCTGTAGAAGTGCTGATTGACCATTACCCTCATAAGAATCAAATCGTCTATACACTTCTGAGGGTAGTGAAAAAATATAATCAAAATCACTAACATTTCGAACAGCCGTCGTTCTCCCCACACTACCAACAATCAAACCATTGTCAATTTCTTCATCTTCAAGCTCATCTAAGGAATAGTATTTTCGATTAAGTCGTTTCGTAATCTCTTTTAATCTATTCTTCCATTTTTCCCATTCCTCGTCCGTCATGGGGAGTTCGTCTTCGCAAAATTCTTTAAAATCATTAGATAAAGACATTACTCTTCCTCCTTAATTTCCATCAATTCTTTTGGAATAAAGTATCTATAATCTTCCTCATAATCATTATCTTTTCTCGATTTTATTAGTTTTGAAGCCTTGGATACATTTTTGGGAGAAGCATTAGAAAGTTGACTATAAGTAGCATCTCTTCGAAATTTTAATTCTTCGAAAGATTCTTGGATTTCACTTGATGGTTTTCCATTGTAAACCACCTCAGATAAAAGAATTTCAGCTAACACTTTAAGATTCCAAAGCTCATCAACAGATTTCCTCTCCAAAGCTAGTCGTTCCTCAAAGTTAAACTCCTTGGTGATGCTAAAAATTATTGTAGTGACTAATGATAAAAATGCTGTAACAAGCTTTATCCAATATTCATCAAACCAAAGTATTCCAACTAAGCCAGAAGAGACAACTCCAGAAATGATTATTATTGCTATTCTAAACCATCGAATATAGCTTTCTAACTCGTCCATTCTAACCGCATGAATTTTATGAGTCCAACCTACATTTACTATAAATTTTTTAAGTTGAAAGTGTAATTTTTCTTGATTTTTCGACATTAAACCTCCTCCTTACTATTTTTGCTTATCTTGGTATGTTTCCCAAACAAATGACACTACCGTTAATGCAGATCCTACAACAACTGAAGCATACCTTGGTGGCAATTCTATAAAGTTAGCTCCCTTACCATGACCATCACCTTTATCATTTCTAAGACTGTTAATACCCTTGATAATTTGATTCAAACTACTTAGAACTAGCTTTACATCTTGATTATTTTTTGCTGAAATATTTTCATTAGAATCCAAGTTTAAAAATTTAAAGACTTTCTTTTGCAAAGTTGCAATATCATTAGAATTAGAATACTCAATTTTTTCATGTTCTAAAATATGTTTAAAACATGATTCCAACAATTCCTTAGCTTTTCCAATAGCGTCCGCTGGAGAGCGAGAAATCATTTCATTCATAATCCCCATTTGCTTATCTATATAGTCGCTATCAAAATAGTCAGATAAAGATTCAGCAACATTATTTAAGTAGGCCATTTGTGAGACTTCATACTTCGAAAGTCTCTCTTTCAATTTCAATGCCTGAGAGTTCCTCTCTTCAGTTTTCTCGTAATATGAGTCAGGAAGGTCTTCATAATATCTAAGTAAATCTAAAGCTAATTTTAAAACCAGTTCATCTGGTTCGTTATCTACAAAAGCCTGTAAAGCTTTCCCTTTTGAACCTCCATATTTCTCTTGAATATTTACTCCTACTGAATTAAAAGTAAAATTAGCAAAAGTAGAGTTAGAAAAATTTAATACATAACCGTCACTATTAAAAAATACTTTTATAAAACTCTTATCTTGAAAATTTAATTCCATATCAAGTTCCCTAGATTTAAAACATCAACTCGCTTCAAACAAATCCAGTTGACCAAAACTTTCTTCGAGTTTCTGTTGCTTTGCAATTACATCACTATTTCGTAAATCTGACACTAACTTTTCAGCAATATACCACATCATTACTGGTGGAATAGCATTCCCCAGCATTCTATATTGAGCACCTTCTGAACCAAGCAATTCATAGTTTTCTGGAAACGACTGAATACGTGCAACCTCTCTTGGAGTATAGCGACGGTAACGTCCATTTTCTAACAAAACAGGGTCAGTGCTATTTAAGGATACTTTTGCTAAATGAGAACTAACCGTATTACTCGGCTGTTCAATGTCTTGTGCTCGTCCTTTATTCATTTTTTTGCCAGATTTACTATTTAGCATTCCTTGCACAGCCCTCTCGCTAAAATAATACTTTTCATCAATATCTTGCTGAAGAATTACTTTTAGTGGTGTATAATCTTCTACATTTTGAATAGGCTCTTCAGGAAATTCAAAAGTAAAATTCAAATCCTTTCGAATACCAACAATAAACACTCGCTCTCTCTTTTGCGGAACGCCGTATTTGGTGGCTACGCAAAGTTTATAAGAAACATTATAACCAGCTTTTTCGAACTCTTCAATAATTAGAGGAAAGGCTTCTTTATTGTTTGCAGACAAAATTCCCTTAACATTTTCGGCAAAAAATGCTTTTGGTTGATGAGCTTTTAACACTCGCACCATCTCAAAAAACAATGTCCCTTTTTCGTCTTTTATTCCTAAGCGTTTCGGATTTTGAGCACTAACAGAAAATGATTGACAAGGAAAACCTCCCGTTAAAATATCGAAAGATGGGATTTCATCTGATTTTATTTCTCGGATATTTCGATTGTCTGGAGTAACACCAAAATTCTTTTCAAACATTTTATTGGCACTGTCTTCAATATCATTTGCATAGACAATCTCAATTTGATTATCGGCATAATGTTTACCTAAAAAATCAAATCCACCAGCAAAACCAATATCCGTTCCACCTCCTCCACTAAAAAGAGAGGCAATTTTTAGTTTCTTCAAATTAAATTCTCCTCAAAGCCAACTGACGATGAAAAACGGACATCATATCCATCTTTTCTCTCAATCAGAAGCATCTTCTCATTTTTGACTAACTCATACAAATTCTTGATAATAAACAATTTTTTGCTATGTTTAGAAATCTGCAAACGATAAATATAGTATCTATCACGCACAGATTTAGCAGTTCGCCATTCGTTCGGTGTGATATGAAACGAATTAAAAGTAATAGAAGCATTGCTGACAGTTGTTTTGACTTCAATATACTTTCTCAGCTCAGAATCATCACACTCAAAAGATTGAACATCGTAGCCGACACCAAACTGTGTTGGAATAAAATTCACCAGATGGAGCAACTGTTCTTGCCCATGTTCTCGTAATTTTTGTTTTTCATGATTGATAACAATAGCTTCTCCCGAACTCCCTACAACAGCGGTAGAGATTTTCTCGCTGTATTCGATGTGTTCAGTTAGATGTCCGATAATATCTGTTTTCTCTTCAGTAAAATCAATATCACTTGGAAGGTAGAGATTAAAGTTTGTCCTAAAATCAATATCTCCTAAATCACGATTGACATATTCGAACCAAGCACTTCTAAAATTTCGAACATCTTCAATTGTTGTAGAAGCATTTCCAATAAATTGAGCATAGCCATCAAAGGTAGCATCTGATTGCAAAAAGTCATTTATTGCTTGCTCTTCCATAGAATTTATTTTATACCTACCACCTTGAACAGTTAGTAAACTCGCTATAACCATGTAATCTAAAATATCTTTGGCATATCGAATAACATCTCCTTTAGTATCGTAAGCTACTTTAGACGCTCTATTCTCTTTGATACGATTCCATATTTCCAAAACAGGCTCTCTATCACGAGTACATCTCAAATCATTAAAGATACAATGGGCGACTTCTTCATCGGTGAGGTAAATAGTTTTTTCTTCAGCTTGTGAGGCTTCTGTAAATAGTTCCAGTAGATACTGAGCTGGCTTAAATTGAACTCCGATTTGACAAAGTTTAACAATCTCGTTATCTTTTAGATGCCCACCAGGATATTCAAAATTATACAAAAAGGTTTTAAAAAAGCGAATAAGGTCTTGGTCTTCAGTCAATTCCTTAGCCCTATTTCCTGAATAGACAAAGCCCTCTTTCTCAATCATCATTCCAAACAAAGAAGAAATCTCTGTTCGCCAGTTATTGATTGTTTTCTCTGTTTTATCTGCATTTCCTGCATATTGTTTGATAATGTCATTTAGTTGCTGACTAAATTCCTTTTTAGGCAATATTCCCAAATAAGAAATATTCGTTGCCATATAAACAAGTACATTTTCGACATCATTTTTAAAACGAGGTCTTGGGTGATGTAGTCTAAAATAATATTTCTCTGGAACTTGATACATAGTTATTCTTCGTTATTTTTTAAATATTTCAGTAAATTGTTTGCAATCTGCTGAGCCATTAAAGGAGGAACAGCATTACCAACTTGTCTAAATTGCTGTGTTTTACTTCCGTAAAAGATAAAATCATCTGGAAAAGATTGTAGACGAGCAGATTCCCTCACTGTTGGCACACGATTATACTTATAGTGGAAATGATGTCTATGCCCCGTATCAATCGTAGGAGCTGGCTTCCAACTAGCAAATCGTGTCCAAGCGACATTAAATTTTCTTGTTTCTCGTAATTCCTCTGGGAGATTTTTATAATTTCCACCGTCAGGGACAAGGGCAATTGTACTTATCACTTTTTCTGAATGCTTGGCTGCAACGTGGTTCAAAACCACGTTTGAACGTTTTCGCATTAGTTTTTGATAGTCATTTTGTGGTTCTGAAACATAAGACATTTCTATCTCGCCAAGTTCATTTTCTAATGTTGGTAAATCAGAAATTGCCATCTCTGTTGTAATGATTGTTCCCAATGCTTCAGGATATTCAAATCCATCATTCCTCGTCCCCACAAAAATAACACGTTTTCTATTTTGAGGAACTCCATAGTCAGAGGCCAGCAACACTTTAAACTGAACCTTATAACCCATTTTCGAAAATTCTTCTATGATAGTATCTTTTATTTGCCCTTTAAACAAACTAACAATCCCAATCACATTTTCAATGACAAAAGCAGTTGGCTTTATTTCTCGAACCAATCGAATATAAGACAAATAAAGTTTGTTCCTTGGATCATCAAATTTTCTAGGTCCAGAAAGCGACATCCCCTGACAAGGGGGACCACCTACAATTATGTCAATTTTTTGTTCTCCAATTATTGGTTTTATATCTTCCTCATAAGATATATTCGCAATATCTCCACATAATATTTCTGAATTCTGATGATTTTTTTGAAAGGTTTCTAAGGCTTTTTCGTCATTATCAATTCCTAATAGAACATTAAATCCAGCCATCTCGAATCCATAAGATAGACCACCTGCTCCTGAAAATAAATCTACAATGTTATATTTTTTCAACTGATAAACTCCACACTATTTTCTCATATATAATTATACCATACTGCGTACTTAAAAATAATTCTAATAGAGTACATTATATATATTCAACGTAAACTGAATGAACATTGTTTTTATTTATTCACTACTCAATCAATTCTATGATTTAGACTCCGAATATTATCATCACTAATTAAGTTAAACAGAAACAGACAGAATTATTAAATCCTGTCTCCCTTTATTGTTGTTCTTCCCAGTCATGGTAGGCTGCGTAAAGCTGGCTCTTATTCCACTGGTAAATCTTAGCTACTTCCTTGATAGCTTGATTTTTCTTCATGCCTTGCTGGATGCGGACTTGGATTTCTAAGAACAAGTCCTCCTCGTCTTTTTCCCTCCACATCCTGACTGGCACCTTCAACAATGAGAAGGCATTCTCCCTTAAGTGGCGTTTCAGAGATGCTTTCCAGCAATTCAGAAATTGTACCTCTTTGGTATTCTTCATAGATTTTGGTCAATTCTCTAACCAAGACGACCGAGCGGTCACCATAGACTTCTAGCATATTTTCTAACGTATCTGCCACACGATGGGGAGATTCATAGAAAATCTGGGTTTCTGGATAGTCTTTTTTCGAGTCGAAAAATTGCTTTTGCTGGCCTGATTTTCTCGGTAAAAAGCCGTAAAAGATATGTGGCTGTGGCGCTAAACCACTGGCAATCAAAGCAGAAATTCCTGCAGAGGCACCTGGAACAGTCACAACCGCAATTTCTTCCTCAATGGCTGCCTTAACCAAATCATGACCAGGGTCTGAAATGCTAGGCAGACCCGCGTCGGATACCTGAGCAATGCTTTGTCCTGCTTTCAGGAAACCAATCAAATCAGGAATTTTTTCCTTGGCATTGTGCTCATGAAAACTAATCTGCTTAGTAGAAATGTCAAAATGCTTGAGCAAAAGCCCTGTATTGCGCGTGTCCTCAGCTGCAATCCAATCTACTTCTTTCAAGGTCTGGATAGCACGAAAAGTCATATCATCTAGATTTCCAATCGGCGTTGCCACTAGATACAGCTTGCCATAGGGAGACTGCCCCTTAAAACTTTTTTGAATCTGCATGCCTACTCCCTGTACAACAACTCGTCACAGAACATACATTCCTCGTCCTGCTCTCGACGTTGTCCATAAAAATCATTACAAACGTGAAATCCATCACGGTAAATGCGACGGACACTTTCTCGAACATGCTTGGCCTTGACGGGAGCATCTGCTTCCACCTCGCCCAAGCGTTCGCGCAACTTACTATTTTCCAAGCGAAGAGCTGTATTTTCCTCTACCAGGCTCTTGAGATTTTTCTTGATAGCTTCCACATCGGCTAAGGTTACCAATAACTGTTGGGAAAAATCATCCAGCGCGTCAAATAATTCTTTTTTGTCCATAAAACAGCCCTTTCCTTTCTTTATCGATCATTTTTGAGTTTATATTTCTTTCAAGACCAGATATTCCATGGCATTTTGAAAGCTGACATTAGCTTGCCACATTTTTCTAGCTTCTAGCAAATCTTGTAGAATCACCCTTACTCTTGCTTGTAGGATATCTTGTCCACAGAGAACTTCAAGAATCCGTAAAACCTGATCTTGTTTTTCCTTATCATCTGCCAAGCTAGCTAGTTTGGCAACTTGCAAATAACTTTCTTTTTTCTTAGCCACTAACCAAGTCATCAGGCGTTCACTTTCATCGACCAAGGTCCAAAAACTTACCTGATTTGCCAACTTTTCTGCTTCAGCTCGCGATTGACTAAACTGGGCTAAAAGAGTTGCTTTTTTCTTGACCAGACCTGCTTGTTCTAATTGATGGACGAGTTTTTCTGCTTGTTTTTTAAAGTGAAAAATTTGCGTCCGACTGCGGATTGTTGGTAAGATCTTTTCCTCATCGCTGGTCAAGAAGAAAATGTAAACCTCACTCTGGGGTTCTTCGATGACCTTGAGCAGAGAATTGGCTGCATTAGGATGCATTTTCTCAGCTTGCTCGATAATAAAGACCTGTTGCTGACTTTCAATCCCTGCTTGGGAAAACTGGCCCACCAATTCCCGAATGCGTTCTGTCTTGATGACCTGATTGACTGGCTTAATTAAGGTAACATCGGGAAATTCTCCCTGTTCAATAAGCTTACAATTCCGACATTTCTCACATGGCAACACACCTACTTTATCCGTACAAAAGAGGCTCTTAGCTAGAAATTGAGCCATTTCCAAGCTTCCAAAGAAACCTGAAAAGAGATAGGCGTGATTGAGCTGGTCTTGTTCTAGGATACGTACAAAGCGGTCAAACTGGTCTGGCTGCCAAGCCTTTAGTTGATCTTGTTTCATTTAATCAAGCCCATTCTCTCAAACAAGATATCCTTGGTAGTTTCCACAACTTGCTCCAATGGAAGACTCGCATCAATCTTGACAATGCGATTTCCTTCTTTTTCCAGGAGAGAAAGATAACCTTTACGAACTTTTTTATGCAAGTCCAAACCTTCTAAGTCCAAACGATTGACCTCACGATTGCTATTAGCAGCAATGCGAGCTAGTCCTTCTTCCACCTCGATGTCAAAATAGAGTGTCAAATCGGGTTTAAGGCCATCTGTCGCAAACTGGTTAAGCCAGTCAATGGCGTCAATATCCAAGCCACGACCAAATCCCTGATATGCAAGAGAACTATCGATGAAGCGGTCCATAATGACCAACTTGCCAGCTTCAAGTGCTGGAAGAACTTTTTCCACCAAGTGCTGTCTGCGACTAGCAATATAAAGAAGCAACTCTGTCTTCGCATCCATCTGAGTATGACTTGGGTCCAAAATTACTTCCCGAATCTTCTCTCCTATCAAGACACCTCCTGGTTCACGGGTCGTCAGCACCTCTACTCCTTTTTCCTCTAAAATTGGTAGCAGAGTCTCTAAAACACTGGTCTTTCCTGCTCCCTCTGGTCCCTCAAGAGAGACTAAAAATCCTTTTGACATGTCTAACTCATTTCTTTTTTACTACTTCTATTCTATCAAAAAAATGGGGGTTTGTGGCAATCTTTTTTGTCTTCTCATTTCAACCACCATAAAAGAGGCAGATAAAACTACCTCTTATTTACCTAATTCTTGTGTTCGTTTGTAGGATTGATGAACTGCATCCATGACTGTTCCTCGAAAAGCATGCGCTTCTAAGCTTGCTACACCAGCGATAGTCGAACCTCCTGGGCTACAAACTTGGTCTTTCAAGACTCCAGGATGCTCTTGGCTTTCTAGGACCAATCGTCCAGCGCCGACAACTGTTTGAGCTGCCATTTTCAATGCTGTTTCTCGTGGTAATCCTGTCTGAACACCTGCATCTGCCAAGGCTTCGATAAAGAGATAGACAAAGGCTGGTCCACAACCTGCAAGACCTGTCGCCGCGTCGATTAATCCTTCTCCCAGTTCAACCAAGAGACCAGCCTTAGTTAAAAGCTGACAAAAGAGCTCACTGTCCTCAGCCCTGCAATTAGGAGACAATGCATAACTAATCACTCCTTGACCAATAGAAGCAGGGGTATTGGGCATCATACGAATAATTCTGTGTTGATTTGGGATAAGACTTGCTAGTTTTTCTAAAGTCAATCCAGCTGCCATGGAAATCAAAAGAAGACTTTCTCTTTTTTTAAGGATAGTCTGGTATTGAGAAAGCAGTTCAGAAAATTGAGCAGGCTTGACTCCTAGAAAAATCACATCTGCTTCTGCAAATATTTTTTCATTGCTGGAAGCCTGACCACCGAAGTTGGCAATGAAAGCATCTACCTTGACTTGACTACGATTGGCAAGGAGAAGGTCAGCACCCGTCTTGGCCTGCAAAACAGCCTTGGCCAAACTAGCTCCCATATTCCCCAAACCGATAAATCCAATCTTCATCTCTTACTCCCTTATCTGTCCGTCACCAGTAACCACATACTTGTAGCTAGTCAACTCCTTCAAGCCCATTGGACCACGCGCGTGCAATTTCTGAGTAGAAATCCCCATTTCACAACCAAGACCAAATTGGCCACCATCTGTGAAACGAGTTGAGGCATTGACATAGACGGCTGCAGAGTCCACTTGATCTGTAAAGTAAGCTGCAGCTTCAGCATTTTCCGTCACAATGGCATCCGAATGATGGGTACTGTGGGTTTCAATATGGGCAACCGCTTCTTCTAAACTGCTCACAACCTTAACAGCTAATACATAGTCTAAAAACTCGGTGTCAAAGTCTTGAGCTTCAGCCGCTTGACCAGAAACAAACTGGCTTGCTTTGCTATCAAGTCGGAATTGAATTGGTTCCAGCCCAGCTTCTTTACGCTCTGCAACTAGAACTTGCTCCAAGCGAGGAAGGAAGCTTGCTACCTTGTCTTCATGAACCAGTAGAACCTCCATGGCATTGCAGACAGAAGGACGACTAGTTTTAGCATTGTTGATGATAGACAGTGCCTTGTCTTCGTCTGCATCCTTATCGACATAAACATGGACAATCCCTGTCCCCGTCTCAATAACAGGTACAATAGCATTCTCAACCACTGCATTGATCAAACCAGCTCCTCCACGAGGAATAAGAAGGTCTAGATAGCCCTTGGCCTTCATCATGGCATAGCTGCTTTCTCGGCTAGTATCTTCCACCAGTTGAATCACATCTGGATGAATGGTAGTCGTCTCCAAGCCCTTCTTCAAGGCTGTGACAATGGCATGGGCAGTTTGATAGGCATCCTTCCCACTACGAAGAACAACCGCATTTCCACTCTTGAGAGCCAAAGCAGCTGCGTCAGACGTCACATTTGGACGACTTTCATAGATAATACCGATGACTCCCATAGCCACACGTTTCTTTGTGATAACCAAACCATTTTCAAGCTGATTGGTTTCTAAAACTTCACCGATTGGATCTGGTAAAGCAACCACTTCACGAATCCCAGTTGCCATCGCTTCTATACGCCCTGCATCCAAATAAAGACGATCCAGCATCACATCTGAAATTTTCCCCTTAGCTGCTTCCATATCGAGGGCATTGGCTGCTAAAATTTCCTCAGTAGCTGCTAATAAGTGATCAGCCATGGCTAGCAAGGCTTGGTTTTTTACCTCTTCACTAGCTGTGTTGATCGATTTTTTAACAGCCTGTACCTGTTCAAATTGTTCTTGTGTACTTACCATAATTTACCTCTAAAATTCTGTAAAGAGTAGTTGGATTTCAGGAGTAATGGAAATCCAGTCATCACGGTGAATCAAGACACCCTTGGCTTTTTGAGAACGCAACATATCCTCCAAAGCAGATGCTCCAAATTGCACGCGTCCTTTTCCAAGTGATTTTCCACTTTCCTTGTCAAATACTGTCACGATATCACCGTAAGAAAAGGCTCCTTCTGCTTCAACGATACCAGATAAGAGAAGACTCTTTCCATGTTGGGAGAGAGCTTCTGCAGCCCCTTTATCAACCCAAATAGAACCTTGGCTCTGAGCATAGAAGGCCAGCCATTGTTTCTGGGTACGAAGTCCCTTCTCTTGCGCAACAAAGTAAGAACCATCCTTGGTCTCCTCAGCTGCCTCAATCATGGCATCTGACTTCAAGGATGAGCAGATATAAACAGGAACTCCTGATTCTGTCGCAATAGTTGCAGCTTTGATTTTTGTAAGCATGCCCCCAGTTCCGTTTGAAGAACCTGCTCCACCGGCCATATCAATAATCTCACGATTGATGGTCTCGATTCGCTCCAAGCGTTTGGCTCTTGGATCTGAATTAGGATTTCCAGTATAGAGACCGTCCACATCTGTCAAGAGGACTAAAAGGTCTGCTTGGACCATGGCCGCTACCTGGGCACTAAGAGTGTCATTGTCCCCAACCTTGAGCTCATCAATAACGACACTGTCATTCTCGTTGATGATAGGAATTGCCCCACGACTAAGTAGAACTGACAAAGCCTGATGGGCATTTTTATAACGGCGCTTATCCACAAAGTCATCCTGGGTCAGCAAGATTTGTGCAGAAACGATTTGGCGCAAGAGAAGGTTGGTCGTGTATTCTTCCAACAAAAGCCCTTGTCCTACCGCTGCTGAGGCCTGTTTATCAGCAATCTTAGTCGGACGCTTTTTAAATCCTAAGGCTCCAAAACCAGCAGCAATGGCACCCGACGACACCAAAATCAACTCATGACCAGCTTCGTGCAACATAGCCAATTGCTGGGTAATAGCCTTTACCTTACTACGTGATAAACTTCCATCCTCATTCGTCAGAGAAGAAGTCCCCACCTTAAAGACAATCCGTTTGAATTTCATAGTCTCACTCCGATTCTTCATATTTATCCATTATAACATGAATGGCAGGAAATAGAAAAGAGTTGATAGGAAAAAGAAGGCCCTAAAACCTTCTTTTTTACTGCTGTTCTGATTCCGATTTATTTGCACTTGTTTCAGTGCTTTGTGAAGTTGAAGAAGTCAAATCTTGACTAGTTGAAGAACTTGTAATACTTTCGTGTTGACTCGTTTCTTTATTTTCAAGATCTTTTTTCACTACTTCATTGGATTCTTTTATTTCTGAGTTACTTGTATCTCTAGTTGTAGCAGATTTCTCTACCGGAACATCCACTAACCAGGCACCACTTGAATCAACAGTATAGCCTTCTGGTGTCTTACCATTCACAAGTAATTGACCATTTTCTTTCAAGAAGTACCATTTATCCTTGTCTTTGATCCAACCCACAGCTCGTGAACCGTCTGTCTTGTAGAAATACCAATCACCTGCCTTTTTAAGCCAGCCTTGCTTCATAGCTCCTGATTCTTCTAGATAGTAATGATGACCAGAAACTTCTATCTCGCCTGTCTTCATGATACCAGTAGAATCCATATAGTACCAGATTTCTTTATCTTTTACCCAACCCGTTTTCATTTCTCCTGATTGAGCAAAGTAATACCATTGCCCCTTATATTGAAGCCAACCTGTCTTCATAGATCCATCGTTTGATAAATAATAGTTCTGACTTCCAGTATTTACCCAACCAATTTCCATCTGATTTTCTTTGTTGAAATAATACCAGCTTCCATTTATTTTTTTCCAATTTTTAGCAGATGCACCAGAGTCTGTCAAATAGAACCAACGATTGTTCCATTTTTTCCATTGATTCTGTAACAAGATACCCGTTTGGTTGAAGTAATACCATTCACCCTTGATCTCATTCCAACCAACTGCATATTCTCCTGTAGAGTCAGGCGCTTGATACCACCAGTTCCCATATGCACTCTTATGCCAACCAGCTTGAAAACTTGGAATCGGCTTGTAGGAAGTTGAAATATTGACAAAACCGTCTTTTCGAATATCAAAAACTGTTGCATCATAGTCTTTGCTGGCTGCGTTGATTCTCTCAATTCCTCGTTCTTTAAGCCAATTGACATACTCACTATCAACACCATTTTTCCAAGGTAAACTATCCGAAGTTTGAACAATCAAACTCGGACTCAAATTTTTAATAAAATCCTTGGTATTTGATTTGTTGGTATCATGGTGATGATTAAACTTCATCAAATCAACTTTTCCAATGAGAGGACCATACTTGTCTTCTGCTCCATGAACATTATCTAAGTCGCCCCCAAGGTAAATTTTCTTACCATTGACTTTTACCACGCTAATCAAAGAATTAGAATTATCATCCCAAATTTTCTTTAATTCACCTGATGAATCAGTTTCATTTTCATAGTTATAGAGTTGAATATCCATGTCTCCAAACTGAAAATGAGCATCCCCTTGTGTGATATTTTGAATAACTGAAACACCTTTTTCAGCGGCAGTCTGTAAAACCTTATCGTAGCCATACAGATTATCCCATAGACGTTCAGAATTAGTAATACGATTATCACTATATTTTTTAAGATAGACTCGGTCAACTGGATAGGTAGACAGTAATTCATCAACATTTCCAATATGGTCACTGTGAGTATGGGTTACCAAAATAAAATCAAGTTTTTGAACACCCAATTCCTTCAAACGACGAAAGACACGGTCTGTTAGAACATGCTTATAAGACGTTTCAATTCCTTCTCTCCATGGATAGCGAGAATCACTTCCATCTGGGAAATCATAATCTTCTCCTGTATCTACCATGGCAAAATGTCCATTGCTTTCAAGAATAATCGCATCACTGCCACCTTCTTGAACATTGATAAAGTGGATTTTATTTCCTGAACTTTCTTGAGCTTGAACATTTCCATACCATGACAAACCTAAAAAAGCGCCTGCAAGTGCTAAACTAGTTAATTTCTTTTTCATTCTTACTTTCTCAATCTCTCCAAGGTTTCCTTAAAAAGCTCTGGAATATCTGCTGTAAATTCCAAGGTCTCACCTGTTCTCGGATGGGTAAATCCTAGCGTCTTGGCATGAAGAAATTGTCCATGTCCTTTCAAAGTCTTGCGAGGACCATAGACTTCATCCCCAGCGACTGGATGACCAATATAAGCCATGTGAACACGGATTTGATGAGTGCGCCCTGTCTCCAGTTGCAACTCCACTAAGCTATAATCGCCAAAGCGTTCCAAAACGTGAAAACGCGTCACTGCTGGCTTACCTTTCGCAGTCACAGCCTGTTTCTTACGGTCTTTTTCACTACGGCCAATCGGTGCTTCAATCACACCACGATCATTTGGTAGATTTCCATGAACAATCGCCCAATATTT
Organism: Streptococcus mitis; assembly: GCF_905187535.1. GTDB lineage: Bacteria > Bacillota > Bacilli > Lactobacillales > Streptococcaceae > Streptococcus > Streptococcus mitis_BS. Next base: position 186,878 of record NZ_CAJJIE010000060.1, on the reverse strand, counting down.
ACGAAGAGACTTTTTATCCTTCAGTTCTTGGGCAAGTGCTAGATGCGCCTCATCATTTTTAGCAATCATAAGAAGACCTGATGTATCCTTATCAATACGATGAACAATTCCTGGACGCAAAACCCCATTTATACCCGACAAGTCCTTAATATGATACATAAGGGCATTTACCAGAGTTCCACTAGTATGACCAGCACTCGGATGCACAACCATTCCCTGAGGCTTGTTAACGACAGCCACATCCTCATCTTGGTAGATGATTTCTAGCGGAAGATTCTCAGCTACATACTCTAAAACCTCTGGTTCTGGCACATAGTAAGTGACGACATCGCCCTCTTGGACAGTGTATTTAGCTTTCTTGACTTGGCCATTGACCAAGACCTGACCTGATTTGATTTGTTCATTCGCGAGACTGCGTGATAATTCTGTCAAATCCGACAAAGCCTTATCCAAACGCAAGCCACCACTTTCAATTTTAATTTCCATTTATTCCCTCTTTTAACATTGCAATCAATAAAATAATCACTCCAACAGTCAGATAGCTATCTGCCACATTGAAAATTGCAAAATTGATAAAGTCAAGGTGAAACATATCCACAACAAAGCCCTGACTCACCCTGTCAATAAAATTTCCAAGACCACCTGCAATGATCAAGGTCAAACCCAAGACCATCCAGAGTGAGTCCTCCATGTGTTCATGTAGATACCAAATGGCACCTACCATAACGACCAGTGTAATAATAGCAAATAACCACTGCTGGTCTTGTAACATGGAGAAGGCTGCCCCTCGATTTTGCAGGTAGGTCAAACTAACGAAATTGGGAATCCAAGAGCGTACTTCACCCAGTGGAATCTGCTGGACGATATAGGATTTTACCAACTGATCAAGCCCAATCAAAAGTAGTACAATGACTGCCACTATTCCTCTTTTTTTCATGATTTCCTCTTCTGATTAAAATATTCTTGCATGACTTCTACAAAGAGAGTCCCAGCTTGACTCAGCTCCACTTCTTCACGTTTAACATAGACCATGCGATTATCTAGGTTATCCTTGAGACGAATGACTGTAATCCCATTGACACTGTCACTATCTAAAAATCCAGAACCTGTTGCATAAGCGTCCGTCCGCTCCAAAATACCATTCAAAGTAGCACGGTCTGTCACATTGAACATCTGCGAGCTCGCACTGGTATCAACAAAGTTCTCTGAATAATAAAGATACTCATCTTTCTCTTGAGTGAAACGAACCGTTGGTAGATCAGATAAATCCTCCATAACCAATTCCTCTTTCTGAGCCAAAGGATGCCCCTCGCGGAGATAAATGTGGGTATGGAAGGAAATCAATTCAATGACCTCCAGACCTAGCTTTTCAACCCGTTGCATAATACCTTTTTTATTTTGATTGTTGAGGTAGATAATCCCAATCTCACTATGCCCTTGCGCTACTTCATCTAAAATTTGAACAGTAGTTGATTCAAAAATACGAAAGTTCTTATAATCAGGATAGCGCTCTGAAAAGGCCGTAATGGTTGGTGGCAAGAAGTCATAGTGCTGACTAGCAATGGAAAATTCATCCTTTTCTTCCTCAGGATTGGCATACTGATTTTGAAAAATATCAAATCCTTTAACCAATTCTTGAGCTTTTTCATAGAATTCCATACCACGACGAGTCAAGAAAGTCCCTGAGCTGGTCCGACGGAAAATCTTAAAGCCCAACTCTTTTTCCAAATCACGAACAGAAATAGACAGACTCGGCTGACTAACATACATCTTTTCAGCAGCTTCACGAAAAGTACCGCTATTCGCAATAGCCACAACATAGCGTAATTGTTGAATGTTCATCTTCTACCCCCAACTTCTTTATCTTTTCATTATACCATATTTTAGAAGTTTTCCAAAAAGGAAAAAAGTCTGGAAATTTTCAAGTCTAAGCGAATACTCTAATACCCCAATACAAGAATTAGAATGATATCTTTTTTCAGTCCTCATTTTATTTCAAACAAATAAAAACAGCAAATCTTGTTGATTTACCGTTTAAAACATGATACAAGAAAACTCTCTAAAAATTTCTTTTATTCTATAAATCAACTAGAATAAGCTTCTTCAACCCTATTCGCTATATCTGGACTTACCTCCCAAATCCCAACATAGGGTTGCTCAATATACTGTTTTTCTTTCATAGTATATAGATAGGCTACACTATCATTTTCTTCATTCTGATGAGTGAATTTGATAATGATGTAATCTTTAACATTTGTCGGTTGATCATTGAAACTCTCCAAAGTTGTAGATTTGGACTGTTTCTGTATCTCCTCAATCAATTTTGAGATTTCTTCTCTCTTGGTTATAGTTTTAATATCTTCAGAGATTGTTTTCTGCAGGGAAATTACAGAGATCGTTTCAGGTTCAGGAAGAACAAGTTTTTTCTTACTGACACAAGCAGATAAAACAAGAAAAGAGATTGAACAGACTATTATAGTGATAATTTTTTTCATACAGGTTTACATCCTTTCCATATTTCTGCTAGCTTACTAAGATAAAATTATTATATCAAATCTTAGCAATTTTTACAATATCTTATTCCCTTATAACATTCATTACTGTAAAAGGCTCACATTCCACTATTTTATAATTGTATCTAAAAGACAAAGTAGCCGACAAGTTCGCTTCTTATATAGGATTTTAAAATATGGGTACCAAAACAAAAAAACAGGCTCTCCGAAAACTCGGAAAGCCTTAGTTTATGCTACTTCTAGCTTCCTCGCCTTTATATTCAAGGCTCGGGATAAAAAGGTTCACTGGACCTTTTTATTTAGCGATTGGGTAAACAGAAACTTGTTTTTTATCGCGTCCTTTACGTTCAAAGCGTACTACGCCCTCAACTTTAGCGAACAAAGTATCGTCTCCACCACGTCCAACGTTTACACCTGGGTAGATGTGTGTACCACGTTGACGGTAAAGGATTGATCCACCTGTTACAGTTTGTCCGTCAGCTGCTTTAGCTCCAAGACGTTTCGCTTGTGAATCACGTCCGTTTGATGTAGAACCTCCACCTTTTTTGTGGGCGAAAAGTTGCAAGTTGTTAAGAGTCATTTTTAACATAATGTTTTCCTCCGTGTTAGTTTTCTGTGATAACTCTGGTTTGGACGAACTCAGAAGAGTTCTCCGATAAGTTTGCCATACCTAAGAAAAATGATTCAAAGAATAACTGGGTCATTTCTCTCTGGTGTGAAGGAAGATCTTTTGGAATTTCAACCATCAGATAGCCACCTTCATCTTCGTTTAATTCTAGGATTGGTTCATAGCCTGCAAATTTCTCAATAGAATTGATAAAGTTAATGGCAAGCGTAGAAACCGATGCACACACGACATCTAAGCCGTATTCGCCACTCTCGGCGTGTCCAGTAATTTCCGCACTCCTCAGCTCGCCATCTTCGGCTCTCTCAAAGACTGCCTGTATCATGTGTTCTCCTTAAAATTAAGCGTTGATTGCGTTGATGACAACTTTTGTATATGGTTGACGGTGACCTTGTTTACGGTGGCTACCTTTTTTAGGTTTGTACTTGTAAGTAACAACTTTCTTTTGTTTTCCTTGTTTTTCAACAGTTCCAACTACAGTAGCTCCAGCAACAAGTGGAGTTCCGACAACAGTGTTTTCACCACCAACAAGAACAACTTCGTTAAAAGTAACTTCTTGACCAGCTTCAACGTTCAATTTTTCAACGTAAACTGCTTGACCAACTTCAACTTTAACTTGTTTTCCGCCAGTTTTGATAATTGCGTATGTGCTCATTATGCACCTCCTATGATTTTTATGGGTTTCCCCGGTTTTTTTGTGAAGACTCGCCTAGCATCGTGGGACAAACCACTTAAACTTGAATAATCAAGCAACGATGTTCGTGCGGTTGCACAGGATCGTGCATAGTCAACTCTTCAAGTATAGCATATCTCCTATTTTCTTACAAGTAATAACACCTAAAATGAAGCTTTTTCTTTTACTTTTTTCTGCCAAGAGGCAAAAAGCATGCTAATGTAAAAAATGCTCATCATAATAGGAACACCAAGAATGGTCTTTTCATGATAGAAAATCGTCAAATAGGCTGAAAAGACAACGCCAAGGACAAAACTACTAAGCAGGCTAACAAATATAAATCCTTCACGCAAAAAAGGTGTGTGCTTGGTTCGGAAATAATCTCCAAAAGCCAGCATGGTCCGTTTGATATTCCCTGTCATAAAAGCGTTATTATAGGCAATACCCGACACTTCTCCAAAAGCAGTTGTCACCAGTCCCATACAGAAAGCTAAGGGCGGCACTAGATAGATATTATCTACAGTTTGCGGCACAAAACCAATAATGATTGATAAGATTGCCAAAGGAATCAGTGACAGAATTGGTTTTTTCACAATTCTCAATTTTTCCTTATAAATCGTTAGTAAAAAGACTCCCATCATAAAAGCTAGTAAGGTCATTACTTTGGCACTGGCATCTGACACATTGTGTTGAATGAGTCCCACTGATAAAAAGACTACATTCCCAGTTTGTCCAGCTACAAGAGTATTCCCTCGCACAATAAACGTATAGGCATCTACATAACCTGCACAAAAAGTCAAAAAAAGTGCTAGCCTCTTAGACTGACGTGATATTTTTCTTATAGGTAATAACCTCATTTTCCCTCCCATTTCATTTACTCATCTCATTATTGTACCACTTTCTTTGGAAAAGACCTAGTAGCTTATTTGAAAATTTTTACCCTCTGTTGGATAGTCTCGTTTATCTATGTTATAATGAAAGAAGGATTTGAAATCGAAAAAGGAGTAACTATGCTTAAATTAGGTGTCATCGGAACAGGGGCTATCAGTCACCACTTCATAGAAGCAGCCCATTCCAGTGGAGAATACAAGCTGGTCGCAGTCTATTCTAGAAAACTAGAAACTGCGGCAACCTTTGCTTCTCGCTATCAGAATATCCAACTCTTTGATCAAGTAGAGAACTTCTTCAAGAGCTCCTTTGATGTGGTCTATATTGCTAGCCCAAACTCCTTGCATTTTGCTCAGGCAAAAGCTGCATTGTCTGCAGGTAAACATGTCATTCTTGAAAAGCCAGCTGTCACTCAGCCACATGAATGGCTAGATTTGAGACATACAGCTAAGAAAAATCACTGTTTTATATTCGAAGCAGCTCGCAATTACCATGAAAAAGCTTTCACTATCATCAAAAACTTTTTAGCAGACAAGCATGTGTTGGGAGCAGATCTCAACTATGCCAAGTATTCTTCTAAAATGCCTAACTTGTTGACTGGGGAATCACCAAATGTCTTCTCAGACCGTTTTGCTGGTGGAGCGCTTATGGATTTGGGGATTTATCCTCTCTACGCTGTCGTTCGTCTCTTTGGAAAAGCTCAAGACGCGACCTATCAGGCTCAACAGCTATACAATAGCATTGACCTAAATGGAGACGGAATTCTCTTCTACCCTGACTTTCAAGTTCACATCAAGGCTGGGAAAAACATCACTTCCAATCTCCCTTGCGAAATTTATACGACAGATGGAACCCTGACGCTCAACACCATCGAACATGTCAGCTCGGCTATTTTTACCGACCACCAAGGCAATCAAATCCAACTCCCTATCCAACAGGCTCCTCATACAATGACTGAGGAAGTTGCTGCATTTGCACACATGATCCAGCAACCAGATCTGAATCTCTACCAAACTTGGTTGGAAGATGCAAGTTTTGTTCATGAACTACTATTTACCATGCGCCAGACTGCTGGCATTAGATTTGAGGCAGAAAAATGAAAAACAAACTACCGACTGAATGGCAAGAACTGAGTGACCAACTCGGTTTCCAAGAATTCACTCCCATTCAAACTCAACTATTTGAGCCCCTTCTTGCTGGAGAAAACCTCCTAGGAGTGAGCCCAACAGGAACTGGTAAGACCCTAGCTTACCTTCTACCAAGTCTTCTCAGACTACAAAAGAAAAAAGCCCAACAACTCTTGATTCTAGCACCAAATACTGAGCTTGCTGGACAGATTTTTGATGTATGTAAAACGTGGGCTGAAGCTATCTGCTTAACTACCCAACTCTTCTTATCAGGTTCGAGTCAAAAACGTCAAATTGAACGACTCAAAAAAGGACCAGAAATTCTGATTGGAACCCCTGGCCGTATCTTTGAACTGATTAAATTGAAAAAAATCAAGATGATGAATGTGGAAACCATCATCCTGGATGAATTCGACCAATTACTAGATGATTCTCAGATACACTTTGTCGAGAAAATTACTCACTACGCACCTCGTGACCACCAACTTGTCTATATGAGTGCGACAACCAAGTTTGACCAAAAGAAGATTGCGCCTAACACACGTACCATTGATCTCTCTGACCAAAAATTGGACAACATCCAGCACTTCTACATGCAGGTAGATCAACGTCACCGAGTGGATATGCTACGAAAACTGGCTCATGTAGAGGATTTCCGAGGTCTTGTCTTCTTTAACAGCCTATCAGACCTTGGAAGTGCAGAAGAAAAACTACAGTATCGGGATATCTTGGCTGTTTCCCTCGCTAGTGATGTCAATGTCAAGTTCAGAAAAGTCATCTTAGAAAAGTTTAAAGACAAGCAACTAACCCTACTTCTCGCAACAGACCTTCTGGCTCGTGGAATTGATATCGATAGCCTCGAATGTGTCGTAAACTTTGATGTTCCTAGAGATAGCGAAACCTACACTCACCGTGCTGGCCGTACTGGTCGTATGGGCAAGGAAGGTTACGTTATCACTCTCGTCACTCATCCAGAAGAAATCAAAAAACTTAAGAAGTTTGCAAGTGTACGAGAAATTGTCCTAAAAAATCAAGAACTCTATGTAAAATAAAGCCCTCATTGAGGCTGGGCAAAAAGTCTTTAAAATCAAAAACGCATAATATCAGGTATTGAACCTTGATATTATGCGTTTTATTGTGGGAAATTTTACTTCATTTTCTCCTAAAATTGAGTTTTTATCTAGCCTCTTTTTTGTAAAACTACATAAGATTCGTAGTAAAAAAACTCTCCAACTATTTTATTATACCATATAAATTAATAAATAAATAGACTTGTTTTTTTATTTTTTTGACGTATACTAATAATAGAAAACGCTTAAAATTAAATAAAAGGAGATTTTATGAGGAAAGTAAATAAGGACATTTTATTCTTAACCGGAATCATAGTTTTATGTTTTGGTTTTTTATTATTTCACATCAACCCCTATTATGCTGGACCCGATGAGACACTGAAAGGAAGAATAAATTTATTCTTTTGGCAGCTATATTGGAGACCTATAGGAACTCTCAGTATCCTTTCGGGTTGCATTATGACTTTCAAAGGATTGAAAAAATAATCTTTTGATCATGAAGAATAGACATTTTTTTATGATTAAATTGAAATTATTGTTTTTCTCTGTTCTATCAAATCTATTTTTCTTAGTCACAACATCTACGGTTTTTGCTGATGTCTATCCTTGCACAAATTATGAAATTGTATCTAATCGTGTTGTAAAAGATATCAACACAGGAGAGTTATTGTCATTTTATACGACTGAACTTAGAGACGCCTATTTAGAGTCTAAATCTACGTATCAGACTCGTTCTAATGCAACTGGTGTTGCAGACTATAGAACTAGCTCCTCTCACTCTTATAAGAGCAGCGCTACATCAGGATCTCTAAGTTCAACTGCTTATGGTGGAAAAGCTGGAGCTACCCTAACTTTAAGTGCAGCTGTTAGCTTTTCTGCTCCTGAGTCTGGATTTTGACTTAGTTTAAATCACTCAGTATCCCATAACGTACCACCCTACACTTATGGTTACATCAGGCTAAAAGCATCTTACATAGTAAATGTTCGTAAACTAGAAGTTAGATACTTAGGAACTAACAAATGGGTTCCAGCTGGTGAAACCTCTACTATATCGAATGTTAGTGTTTGGAGCGAACTAGTCACTTGAAAATAACTTATTAGATGGATCTGGACTTTATCAGGTCTATCTTTTTATTTTTTTAAAAAAAGAACCTTGCATAGCAAGATTCTTTTAGTGTCTGACTTAAATAATTGTTCTTCTGGGAACTAAATCGAATTAAGCTTCGATTTCTGTAACCATACCTGAACCAACAGTACGTCCACCCTCACGGATAGAGAATGTAGTACCTTGTTCTACGGCGATTGGGTGGATCAACTCAACGTCGATTGTCACGTTATCACCAGGCATTACCATTTCAGTACCTGCTGGAAGTTCGATTGAACCTGTAACGTCAGTAGTACGGAAGTAGAATTGTGGACGGTAGTTGTTGAAGAATGGAGTGTGACGTCCACCTTCTTCTTTAGTAAGGATGTAGACTTCACCTTTGAATTTAGTGTGTGGGTTGATTGAACCTGGTTTAGCGATAACTTGTCCACGTTCAATTTCATCACGTTGAACACCACGAAGAAGGACACCTACGTTATCTCCGGCAAGACCTTCGTCAAGTTGTTTACGGAACATTTCAACACCAGTAACAACTGCTTTTTGAGTTTCTTCTTTGATACCAACGATTTCGATTTCGTCGTTGACTTTAACGATACCACGGTCGATACGTCCTGAAGCAACTGTACCACGTCCAGTGATTGAGAATACGTCCTCGACTGGAAGAAGCAATGGTTTGTCAGTGTCACGTTCTGGTTCTGGGATGTACTCATCAACTGTGTTCATCAATTCCATAACGATGTCTTCGTATTTAGTGTCACCTTCAAGGGCTTTAAGAGCTGAACCTTGGATAACTGGAAGATCGTCACCTGGGAAGTCGTATTCTGACAATAGGTCACGGATTTCCATTTCAACCAATTCAAGCAATTCTTCGTCGTCAACCAAGTCAACTTTGTTCATGAAGACGATAAGGTGTTTAACACCAACCTGACGTGAAAGAAGGATGTGCTCACGAGTTTGTGGCATTGGTCCGTCAGTTGAAGCTACTACAAGGATAGCTCCGTCCATTTGAGCGGCACCAGTGATCATGTTTTTAACGTAGTCCGCGTGTCCTGGAGCGTCGATGTGAGCGTAGTGACGTTTTTCAGTTTCGTACTCAACGTGCGCAGTGTTGATAGTGATACCGCGTTCGCGTTCTTCTGGAGCAGCATCGATAGACGCATAGTCTTTAGGTTGGTTAACTGATGAAGGCAAGCGACGTGCCAAAACAGTTGTGATAGCTGCAGTTAGGGTAGTTTTACCGTGGTCAACGTGTCCGATAGTACCAATGTTAACGTGTGGTTTACTACGATCGTATTTTTCTTTTGCCATTTGAGTAAAAGCCTCCAATAAAATATATTTTATAGATAGACAGTAGGCAATACAGTCTAACTTTCCTTACTATTTTATCAAATTTCAGCTAAATTGCAAGTGTTTTACAAAGTTTTTGTGAATTATTCTTAATCAACTAATTCTAAACGACACTTCTACTCCTATCACCTAGCTAAACAAAAAGAAAAATCAGGAATTCCTGACTTTTACTTAGCTAATTCTCTTTCTCGTTCTTTCATTATTTTATGATTTTCATACAAACGTGATAAAAACTTAGAAATTTCTTTTAAGATAGAATAGGTTGGTACTGCGACAATCATACCAATGACACCATAGATATTACTTGATAACAAAAGTAATACTAAAATCGTAATTGGATGAACCTTCATCACACCACCAACGATTCGAGGGTAAAGAATATTTCCATCCACTTGTTGAATAATCAGCATATAAACAACTGCAATCAGCATTCTATGAGGATCAGTAAAGACATTAGCGATAATCATCGGAATCAAACCAATACTTGGGCCTACATAAGGAATGAGATTGGCTAATCCTGAAAAGATAGCGAAGACCAAAGCGTATTTCAAACCGATTACGCTATATCCGATAAAGGCCAAACAACCAATAATAATCGCATCAATAGCAACTCCACTAATATATCGAGCAATTGTAGTATTCAAATTTTTTAAAAGACCTGTAATATGCAACTTGTCTCGCTTTAAAACAGTACGTTCAAGCATCGGCAAGAACTTGTGACCATCTAACAAAAAATAAATTAAAAATACAGGGGTCATGATAATAATCAAAACAGTACTAAAGAGCGCAGATAGGACACTTCCAACACTATTCGTTACACTATTTAGGATATTCTGTAGAATATCTACATAGGAGAGATTTAATTGTTGAATATTCGCTTGAATATCCAAATTTTGAAAGGCTGGATAAGTAGATAAATCCACAATCAAATCTTGTAAACGACTGTAGATAGTCTGGCTAGTCGCAATCAAGCTGGTCAACTGATTGACCAAAATCGGTAAGAGATAGACTACCCCAATAACTAGCCCCCAAACCAAGGCACACAAAGTTAGTAGAATACCAATAATACGATTAATTTTGAAATACTTTTGTAAAAAACTAACAAAGGGATTTGTTAAATAATATAAAAAACTACCTAGAAGAAAGGGAATCATTATGGTATTTGCGACACTTACAAAAGGCGTTATAATCCCACCCATCTGTCTCCATAAATAAAAGATGATGGTTAATAATAAAATCTCACTGGTCCAAAAAAATAATTTATTCTTACGAAACATGGGGTACCTCCATTCATCTATTTTACCACACTTTCAAAAAAGCTTCTTTCTTCTATCATGAAACTGGGAATATTTTTTTCTTTATGTTAGAATAAACTTACTATGAAAAAAATAATTTTAACTCTACTAAGCTTATCTGTGATCGGGTCAGCATCTACTGTTGCTGCTCAGGATTTTAATATTACTGCAAAACATGCCATTGCTGTTGAAGCAAATACTGGAAAAATACTTTATGAAAAAGATGCAACTCAGCCAGTCGAAATCGCTTCAATTACAAAATTGATTACTGTTTATCTTGTCTATGAAGCCTTGGAAAACGGCAGTATTACACTATCAACTCCGGTAGATATTTCTGATTATCCTTACAGATTAACGACAAATTCCGAAGCAAGTAATGTTCCTATGGAAGCTCGTAATTATACCGTCGAACAACTACTTGAAGCAACCCTAGTATCTAGTGCTAACAGTGCAGCTATTGCCTTAGCAGAGAAAATTGCTGGCTCAGAGAAGGACTTTGTTGACATGATGCGAGCAAAACTCTTAGAATGGGGAATTCAGGATGCCACTGTTGTTAATACAACAGGTCTTAACAATGAGACTCTAGGGGATAACATTTACCCGGGCTCTAAAAAAGATGATGAAAATAAACTCAGTGCATATGATGTCGCTATCGTTGCTCGCAACCTCATCAAAAAATACCCACAAGTCTTGGAAATCACTAAAAAACCTTCATCTACTTTTGCTGGGATGACAATCACTTCTACCAACTACATGTTAGAGGGTATGCCTGCTTATCGCGGTGGTTTTGATGGCCTTAAGACAGGAACAACAGACAAGGCTGGAGAATCTTTTGTTGGTACTACTGTTGAAAAAGGGATGAGGGTTATCACAGTTGTTTTGAATGCGGATCATCAAGACAATAATCCTTACGCTCGCTTCACAGCTACTTCTTCACTAATGGATTATATCTCTTCTACATTCACACTTCGCAAAATCGTTCAAAAAGGTGATGCTTATCAAGATAGCAAAGCCCCTGTACAAGATGGAAAAGAAGATACTGTCACTGCTGTTGCCAAAGATGATATCTCTCTAATTGAACGTGTTGGAAGTCAATCTTCCCAATCTGTTCAATTCACTCCTGATTCTAAAGCAATCCCAGCACCACTTGAAGCCGGAACAGTGGTTGGACATTTGACTTATGAAGACAAGGACTTGATTGGTCAAGGTTACATTACCACAGAACGCCCTAGTTTCGAAATGGTAGCAGAAAAGAAAGTTGAAAAAGCTTTCTTCTTAAAAGTTTGGTGGAATCAGTTTATCCGATTTATCAACGAAAAATTATAAAAAAAAATCGCGATTTTAAACCGCGATTTTTTGTTACAAGTTCATCTTCAAAGTTCTTGATTTTGGGTAAATCTAAAATCAAATTTTACCCAACTGATCCTTCCATTTCGTAGCTAATCAAGCGGTTAAGCTCAACAGCATACTCCATTGGAAGTTCTTTTGTAAAGGGTTCTACAAATCCCATAACAATCATCTCAGTTGCCTCAGATTCTGACAATCCACGGCTCATGAGGTAATAGAGCTGTTCTTCTGAAATCTTAGAAACCTTGGCTTCGTGTTCCAAAGCTACTTGCGAGTTATGAATTTCATTAAACGGAATAGTATCTGATGCTGACAAGTCATCCATGATAATGGTATCACACTCAATGTGAGAAACAGATTTCTTAGAGTTCTTGTTAAAGGTTACTTGTCCACGGTAGTCAACCTTTCCTCCGCCTTTAGCAATGGATTTAGACACGATAGACGAGCTTGTATGTGGTGCGTTATGAATCATCTTAGCTCCTGTGTCTTGATGTTGCCCTGCATTGGCAAAGGCAATAGAGAGCATGGTACCACGCGCTCCTTCTCCATCAAGATAAACAGATGGATATTTCATGGTTGTTTTGGCACCCAAGTTACCATCGATCCACTCAACAGTGGCATCCTTTTGAGCCTTAGCACGTTTTGTTACCAAGTTATATACGTTATCAGACCAGTTTTGGATGGTTGTATAGCGCATGTAAGCTCCGTCCAAGGCAAAGATTTCTACGATGGCCGCATGCAAGCTGTTACTTGAATAAGTAGGCGCTGTACATCCTTCGACGTAATGAACACTTGCTCCCTCATCAACGATAATCAAGGTACGTTCAAACTGACCAGTATTTTCGTTGTTGATACGGAAGTAAGTTTGAAGAGGAATATCTACCTTGACCCCTTTTGGTACGTAGATAAAGGTTCCACCAGACCATACTGCTGAGTTAAGGGCAGCCAATTTGTTATCTGTTGGCGGTACCAACTTAGCAAAGTATTGTTTAAACAAGTCTGGGTATTCCTTGAGGGCAGAATCCGTATCTGTAAAGATAATCCCCAATTTCTGGAACTCTTCCTTCATGTTGTGGTAAACCACTTCTGACTCGTACTGGGCAGAGGCACCTGCTAAATAAGCACGCTCAGCTTCAGGAATCCCGATACGTTCAAAGGTTTCTTTAATTTTTTCAGGAACGTCATCCCATGAACGCGCTGGTTTATCAGATGGTTTTTGGTAGTAGATCAAGTCATCAAAATCAATCTCCGACAAGTCTGCTCCCCAAGTTTGCATGGGCATTTTTTTGAAGGTTTCATAAGACTTCAAACGGAATTCTAACATCCACTCAGGTTCTCCCTTTGCAGCTGATAGTTCACGAATGACATCTTCATTCAATCCTTTTCCTGTCGATAGGACAGGCTCTACATCATCATGGAAACCAAATTTATATTCACCAAGGTCAATTGGTTTTGGTTCTACTCTTTCTTCAGCCATAATATCCTTTCTTTCATTCTTCATTTCTACTGATTTATAAGACAAAAGAAACTTGTCTTACTAATTTTCTTGATTTTCAATTGTTTTCTTCAGAGCATTCCAAGCTAGGGTTGCACACTTGATTCGTTGAGGGAATTTGGCAACACCTGACAAAAAGGCTGCGTCACCAAGTTGGTCTTGGCGCTCATCTTTTTGTCCTTGAACCATCTCAGAAAAAATAGTCGCAAGTTCTAAGATTTCTTGTTTGGTTTTGCCCAAAACTGAATCTGTCATCATGCTAGCAGAGGCAGTTGAGATGGTACAGCCTGAGTTTAGAAAAGCGATATCCTCCAAACGATCCTCTGCATCAAACTTGACAGAGAGATTGATAACATCTCCACAGGTTGGATTGTTAAGACTGATTTGTTCAGCGTCTTCTAACTTTCCTTGGTGATGTGGATTTTTCGAATGGTCTGCCACCACTGCCATATAAAGGCTATCTAGTTTAGAAAGTGCCATTGAAAAACTCCTTTGTCTTTTGTAAAGCATCGACTAGCTTGTCGCAATCTGCCTTGGTATTATAGATATAAAAACTTGCGCGAGCTGTTGCTGGAACATCCAAATACTGAAGCAAGGGTTGGGCGCAGTGGTGACCCGCACGAACAGCTACTCCTTCATAATCCAAAGCTGTCGCAAGATCGTGAGGATGAAGATTGCCTAGATTAAAGGCAATGACACCTGAACGTTGAGCCAAGTCCTGCGAACCGTAAATGGTCAAACCTTCAATAGCCTGCAGTTTTGGAAAAACGTAAGAGATTAATTCTTGTTCATGAGCTTCAATCGCATCCATACCAATTTTTTCTAGATAATCTACTGCAGTAGCTAGTCCGATAGCACCTGCCATATTAGGAGTCCCTGCCTCAAATTTCCAAGGTAATTCCTTCCAACTAGCAGATTGCTCATAGACGAAATCAATCATCTCACCGCCGAATTCAACTGGTGACATTTGTTCTAGATACTTCTCTTTGCCGCAAAGAACACCGATACCAGTCGGACCAGCCATCTTGTGACCTGAAAAAGCAAAGAAGTCCACATCCAAGTCCTGGACATCAATCTTCATATGAGGCGTAGATTGAGCACCATCCACCACCATAATGGCTCCAACTTGATGAGCTAATTGAGTGATTTCTTTTATTGGATTGACCACACCCAGAACATTTGAGGCGTGAGCAAGGGAGACAAACTTAACTCTATCAGTCAATTTAGCTCGCAAATCATCCATATCCAGAGCTCCATCCTTGAGATAGACATATACAAGATTCGCTCCAGTCTTGCGGCAGGCTTCCTGCCATGGAATGATATTGGAATGGTGTTCCATGACGGAAATCAAGACCTGGTCTCCCTCAGTCAAGACTTCCTCAGCATAACGCGCTACCCAGTTAAGACTAGTTGTCGTTCCTCTTGTAAAGAGAACTTCCTTTGTAGAGCCTGCATTAATAAACTTACGAATAGTTTCACGAGCCGCCTCATAAGAAGCTGTTGCTCGTTCTGCCAAGGTATGAACACCCCGGTGAACATTGGCATTATCCTGTTCATAGTAGCGATTAATCGTTTCCAGAACTGCTAGTGGTTTTTGTGTCGTCGCAGCATTGTCCAAATAGACCAATGGTTCATCGTTGACAATCTGGTCTAAAATTGGAAAATCCTTACGAATCACTTCTACATCTAACATAGGCTTCCCCTTAGCGTTTTGACAATTTTTCTTCGATAGTTGCAATCATCTCATCACGAACTTCTTTGACTGGAATCTCAACAATAACAGATCCAAGGAAACCACGAACAACCAAACGCTCTGCAGTTGCCTTATCCAAGCCACGGCTCATGAGGTAGTACATGTCTTCTGGATCTACCTGACCGATAGAAGCCGCGTGTCCTGCAGTTACGTCATTTTCATCAATCAAAAGGATTGGGTTGGCATCTGAACGCGCTTGATCTGAAAGCATAAGAACACGACTTTCTTGTTGGGCATCTGCTCCCTTGGCACCCTTGATGATGTGGCCAATACCATTGAAAGTCAAAGTCGCTTTCTCAAGAATAACACCATGTTGTAGGATATTACCAATTGAGTTGCAGCCGTAGTTGGTTACGCGAGTATCAATCCCTTGTACCTGACGGCCACTTGAAAGAGCTACAACTTTAAGATCAGCATGGCTACCGTTACCAATCAAATCGCTATCAAAATCCGCAACGACATTTCCTTCGTTCATGACACCAATAGCCCAATCAATACTTGCATCATTACCTAATTTACCTCGACGGCTAATGTAGGCAGTGACGTTTTCACCTAAACGGTCAATAGCAGCAAACTTCACTTGAGCACCAGAACGTGCAATTACTTCTACTGTGATATTAGCAGTTGCTTTAGCACTTCCTTCACCGCGTGACTCTAAACGTTCCAGATAACTAATCTTAGAATTTTTACCAGCGATAATCATAATATGCTTGTTAAACGGCACATCACTATCGCTGTCTTGATAGAAAATTCCTTCGATTGGTTCAGCAATTTCCACGTTATCAGGAATATAGAGAACAGCACCACTGTTAAAGTAAGCTGTATGGTAGGCTGCCAACTTATCATCATCATATTTAACTGATGACATGAAGAATTCCTCAATAAGCTCTGGAATTTCTTCTAAAGCTGAGTGAAAGTCTGTAAAGACAACACCCTGTTCAGCTAATTCAACTGGAGTTTGCTCAAAAACAGTCTGAGTTCCTACTTGAACCAATTTCAAGTGATTATCTAGAGCTGTGAAATCTGGAACATTTGCTGATGGCTCACTTTCTGTAATCGTTCCATCACCCAGATTCCAACGGTGGAATTTGACACGCTCAATAACTGGTAATTCCAAAGTCTCAATCTTGTCAAAAGCTTTTTGACGGAGATCAGCTAACCAGCTTGGTTCAGCATGCATTTCTGAAAAAAGTTTAATATTTTCTTTAGTCATTTACTTCTCCTAAAAGATACGAGGGAATTACAATTCTTCCTTGTAGTCGTAGCCAAGTTCTTCAGCTAGTTTTGCGTATCCTTCACGTTCCAAACGCGCAGCCAATTCTGGACCACCAGAAAGGACAACGCGACCTTCCATCATGACGTGTACCACATCAGGTGTGATGTAGTTCAAAAGACGTTGGTAGTGAGTGATAATCATAGCACCAAAGCCTTCACCACGCATAGCATTAACACCTTTAGAAACAACTTTAAGGGCATCAATATCAAGACCAGAATCAATCTCATCCAAAAGGGCAAATGTTGGCTCCAACATCAAAAGTTGAAGAATTTCATTACGTTTTTTCTCACCACCAGAGAAGCCTTCGTTGAGGTAACGCTCAGCCATTTCTTCTTTCATGTTGAGCAATTCCATCTTCTCATCCAATTTAGTGATAAACTCACGAACTGAAATTTTTTCATCATCTTCTTTACCAGCATTCATGGCTGCACGAAGAAACTCAGCGTTAGTAATTCCAGGAATTTCTGATGGGTATTGCATAGCAAGGAAAAGTCCCATACGTGCACGTTCGTCCACTTCCAACTCAAGGATATTTACGCCATCAAACAAAACTTCACCTTTGGTCACTTCATAGTTTGGATTTCCCATGATAGCTGCAGAAAGAGTCGATTTACCTGTACCATTTGGTCCCATGATAGCGGCGATTTCTCCTGTTTTCAGGGTCAGGTTGACCCCTTTTAAAATTTCTTTTCCTTCAATCTCAACGTGAAGATTTTTGATCTCTAATACTGACATGATAGTTCCTTTCTTTTTCAAGGCCTTTACAGTGTTACTAGAAACATACTTGATTTTCCTAGAAAACACGGTAAAAGGTCAATAAATATACTTTTATAGTATAACAAAAAAAAGCCTAAAAGGCTTTGATTTTGTCTAGAAGCTGAGGACTAGTCTTTTCCTTTTAAATGCTGGTCAATGACATCTACAATCTTGCCCATCAAGTAACTGACTCGGAAATTTCTAAAAAGCAAAACGGCCCAAAAGGCTGCCATAATATAACGACCAGTCATCCAAGCTTCATTGAAAAAATAGGTCTCAGCAGCTGTAAACAGCGCGATGATAATAAATTGTTGTCTATTCATAAACTTATTGTATCATGAAATCTTTCTTTAGTCTTCCTCTACCTTCACTTTATCAGCCAAAAATTCAAATCCTTCTGGGATCAGACTTTCTTCTGCTTCTTTTTCAGTTTGAGTAGATTTAGCTTTGGCTGAAAAGGCTGCGCGAACTTCTTTCCATTCCTCCATGGAAATAGCTAAAATCTCAGGTGAAAAACCTGCTGCCTGACTGAGGATGTTGCCAAACATAGTGTTGAGATTGTCTCGTTTCATTGTTTGACCAGCATTAAAGTTAGACTCAAAAGCAAGAATAGCATGGTGCTCATTGGCCGCAACCGGTTGAGAACCAACCAGCAAAGCCTTATCAGGGCCTCCAAGACTTTCAATCACTTCTCCCCAGGCATTCTGCAAGCGAATCAGATTTTGACGTGCTAAATCTGGATTTTCAACGGCCTCTTGTAGGATTGATTGAACCTTATTGCGATCCACACGATAGACGGTCTTGCTCGCTGCTGGACGGGTAGGTACTGGACTAGTTTGTTTTGGTACAGTGTCCACATTTGCGAGTTCATGTTTGAGACGGGCAACTTCCTGTCTCAATGCAGAAATTTCATGTTCAACTGCCCCAGAAAGAGCTGGTTCAGGCTTAATCTCTGCCAATCGAATAGTCATCATCTCAGCATAAATCTTGGGCTGCAAACTAGACTTAATATCTGCTAAACTGACTGTCGCCAAGCGAATCATTTCAAACAGATTTTCCTGAGGGAGTGCCAAATTTTCTACAAAGACTGGACTATGATGAGTGTTTTCTCCCCCTGTTTGAACAATTAACAAATCTCTTAAATAGTGTAAAAGGTCGGTCACAAAACGAGTCATGCTCTTACCATTGTCAAAGAGAAGATTTAAGCATGCTAGGGCCTTGGGAACATCCTGTTGAGACAAGGCGGCCACATAATCATCCAAGGCTGATAGACTAATAGTACCAGTAATTTCTTCAGAGATGGCAGTCGTCAGTTCGTTTCCCTGTGTCAAACTCAGGGCTTGATCCAAAATAGACAAGGCATCTCGCATTCCACCTTCAGCCCGTCTGGCAATGATTTCCACAGCCTCTGGTTCAGAACTGATATTTTCTTTTTCTAAAATATAGTGGATATGTTCCTTAATATCCTGTGTCTTAATCGATTTAAACTCAAAACGTTGCACACGAGATAGAATCGTAGCAGGAATCTTGTGCAATTCAGTAGTAGCCAAAATAAAGACCACATTCTGTGTTGGCTCTTCCAACGTCTTTAGGAGGGCATTAAAAGCCCCTGTAGACAGCATGTGAACCTCATCTATGATATAAACCTTATAACGAGCAAGGCTAGGCGCATAGGTAGATTTATCACGAATTTCACGAATTTCATCAACCCCATTATTAGAGGCTGCATCCATTTCGATGACATCTTCTAAACTACCATCCGTCACCGCTTGGCAAATATAGCAGTTATTACAAGGTTCACCACCCACTTGATTGGGACAGTTCATAGCTTTGGCAAAGATCTTAGCCACACTAGTTTTTCCCGTTCCACGTGGACCAGAGAAAAGATAGGCATGACTTATTTTCTCTTGCTCTACTGCTTGTTTAAGAGTCTTAGCCACAACTTCTTGACCAACCAACTGGGAGAAGTTTTGACTTCTATATTTTCGATAAAGTGCTTGATACATTAGGCTTTCTCCCCAAACATTGTAAAGTCCCATTCTGTCTTTTCAAGCAAAATAGCGACAAATTGTTCCAAATAATCTCGATCCATAGCATCATAATCATCAAACTCTGAAGAATCCAGATCCAGAACCCCGAGCAATTGACCATTCTTAACCATCGGAACAACAATTTCACTTTTAGCTCGACCATCACAAGAAATATAGTTGGGATAAGTCCTTACATCACCAACTAGAACCGTTTCCTGAAAGTGAGCTGCCTCCCCACAAACACCTTTTCCAAGTGCAATACGGATACAGGAAACACCGCCTTGGAAAGGACCTAAAACCAATTCCATTCCATCGAACAGATAAAAGCCTGCAAATACGGTATTAGGGAAGCGTGATTTTAGAAGAGCGCTGGCATTGGAAAGATTAGCCAAAACATTGGTTTCACCTTCCAATAAAAAAGATAGCTCTTCATTTAACATTTGATAACGTGATTGTTTTTCTGATTCTAGCATAGAACTATTATATCAAAAAAGGCTTATAGACAAAAGAAAAATCCCTTGTTTAGAAAACAAAGGATTTTGTGAATTTTCAATTTGATTAAAGTTCGATATCACCGAACAAGTCAGCCATTGAGAATCCTGTTTGTGTTTCTGGAAGTTCGAAATCACGTTTTTCTTGACGTTTTGGACGACGTGGACGAGCAGCACGTTTTTCTTCTTTTTGTCCTTCTTCTTGAGCTGGACGCTCTTCAAGAGCTTTGATAGAAAGTGATACGCGCTCTGCATCAGCGTTAACTTCAAGAACTTTAACTTGAACTTCTTGACCAACTTTAAGAGCTTCTTTTGGATTTTCAATACGTTTGTGTGAAATTTGTGATACGTGAACAAGTCCATCGATACCTGGCAATACTTCAACAAATGCACCGAAGTCAGTCAAACGTTTAACTGTTCCTTCTACTACATCACCTTTAGCCAATTTTTGCTCAACGCCATCCCATGGTCCAGGTGTTGTTGCTTTAAGTGAAAGTGATACACGTCCTTCTTCTTCGTTAAGATCAAGGATTTTCACTTCAATTTCTTCACCAACAGTTACAACTGATTTTGGTGATACGTTACGTTCGTGTGACAATTCAGTCAAGTGAACCAATCCGTCAACACCACCAAGGTCGATGAAAGCACCAAAGCTTGTGATACGAGCAACTTTACCAGTTACAACATCACCAACAGCCAATTTACCGAATACTTCAGCGCGAGCTGCTGCAGTAGCTGCTTCAACAACTTCACGACGTGAAAGGATGAAGCGGTTTTCTTTAGCGTCAACTTCTTTGATTTTAGCATCAAATTCTTGACCTACAAAACGCTCAGTGTTACGTACGAAACGAGTATCCAACATTGAAGCTGGGATAAATCCACGAACACCTTCAAATTCTACTGAAAGTCCACCTTTAACGGCACGAGTTCCTTTAACAGTAACAACTTCTTCTTCGCGACCAACAAGTTTGTCCCATGCTTTGCGAGCTTCAAGGCGTTTTTTAGATACAAGGTATGTAACTGTATCAGTATCTTTACCAACTACTTGACGAAGTACAAGAACATCCAATACTTCTCCTACTTTAACAAAGTCATTGATATCTGCATCGCGATCGTTTGTCAATTCGCGAAGAGTCAAGACACCTTCAACACCAGTCCCAGAGATTGCAACGTTAGCTTGAGTCGCATCAACTGTCAATACTTCAGCACTAACAACATCACCAGGCTCAACTTGGCTAACGCTATTTAGCAAATCTTCAAATTCGTTCATCTAAAAAATCCTCCAACAATCAAGTTTTTCTTAAACTTGACATACTTATAATTTTTTTCCTAAGCACCCGCAAGGACATGTTCATATCGTTCACGTCTTTCAATTATAAAAATAAAATACCCTAAGATATTTTGCTTTTTATCTTGATCATTACCTAAGAACTGGGGTAGCTGGATTCGAACCAACGCATGAGGGAGTCAAAGTCCCTTGCCTTACCGCTTGGCTATACCCCATTGATGAAATGGAGAGAGAGGGATTCGAACCCCCGAACCCGAAGGAGCGGATTTACAGTCCGCCGCGTTTAGCCTCTTCGCTATCTCTCCTACAATCAACATGGACTATTATATCATGAAAATTTCAAAAAAACAAGACTTATTTTGCTAAATTATAATTTTCAATCAAAATTTCCACAGCTTTTTCCAATTTTTTATAAAAACTATCGACATTCCCATTCTTTATAATGGCAAATTGTCCATCTAATTCGGCAATTTCTCCGATAACTTTTTTACCAATGGTCAATGTATAACCTTCAAAACTGTCTTTTCCTACCTTAACTTTGGCATCTGCTACTTGAATTTCGATTTTTTTATCTTTCTTACTCATTTCATACCTCTCTTCACTTTTTCTATTTTACAAGAAAATCCTAAAACTAGCAAGAAAAAACTCTATATCATTCCATGTCTGATATAGAGTTTTCTGCTTTATTTAATGTGTTTTTCTAGTTCTTTTTGGTATTTACCATTTGATTCCAATTTTTCTTTTTGCCATTTTTTCAGTGCTTCTTCATATTCTTTTGTCGTAACGATATCTTTTTGCAATTTCATTCCTTTAAAGATATATGGGTCACCCTTAATACCAACTTGTGAGTATGGTTTTGAGAATGGTACTACATTACTTACAACTGGAGAACCACCAGATGAGGCTGTTGGCATCAATAATGAACTATCTGTCAACCAAGCTTGAGCCTTGGCATATTTTTCATAGCGTTCTTCAAGATTCGTAGTTTCTGAATCCGCATCATCCAATAATTTCTTATACTCATCTAAACCAAGTTTAGCTACAACATCTTTATCTTTCCCTTTAGTAATACCTAGGTGCTTCATAGCAGAACCTGATTTAGGATCCATGATATTCAAGTAAGATGCTGGGTCTTGATAACTTGGAGCCCATCCTGTACTGTTCAAATCATAGTCTTTTTGAGAAGGAACACGCGCTTGTGAAGTGATTGTTTCCTTTTCATTATCTGTCATTTGAAGAACGTCGATGACAACATTTTCAGCACCAAGTGTTGATTCGATAGACTGTTTGAAAGAGTTACTTTGTTGAACGGCGATGGTATCTGTTTGTTCAACTGGGACATCCAAGTGAATTGGGAAAGTTACCCCTTTAGATTCTAGGTCTTTCTTAGCTTTTTCAAAGGCTGCTTTAGCCTTGTCAGGGTTGTAGATAGAATCCTTACCGTCAACTAGCTCAACACCTTTCCATTGGTCACCATAGTTCACCAACTCTGCTTGAGCGATTTGACCAAAGTTCTTACCACCTGCTTGCACAAAGTTATCTGGAACTAGACTGTTACGAATAATCTTGTCCGCACCGTCTTCACCATTTAGCTGTGCAGCATAAGAATGACGGTTGAAGGCAAAGTTGATAGCCTGACGGAAGTCCTTATTCAGCATAGCTTCTTTAGTTGAAGTTTTTTGCTCTTCACTTGTTTTCGCAGTTTTATTATATGACTGACGATTTACGTTAAAGGTGAAGTAATAACTACTTGAGTCCTGTGGGCTATATGTGATTTTATCTCCGTATTGTTCCAAAGTAGAAGCAAAGTTTGAGCTACTTGGGAAGAGACGTGCTGTCGTATAGGCACCAGATGAGAAACTACGGATCAAGGATTCCTGATCAGAACCATCGTAGTAAGTCAATTTAATCTTCTCGATTTTTACCTTTTCTTTATCCCAATAATTTGGATTTTTCTCGTATTCAATCAACGATTTAGAAGTTAGGGTCTTCAAGATATAAGGACCGTTGTAGAGAATCCCTGCTGGAGTAACTGCTCCATAATCTTTACCTGATGCCTTCAAAAACTCTTCATTTACAGGCAACATCGTTGCTGTTGTAACTTTAGAGTTCCAGAAGCTTTCTGGTTTGTTTAGAGTATATTCAACTGTGTAATCATCCAAAGCCTTGACACCAACTGTAGAGAAATCATTAGTCTCACCAGTCATGTAGGCATCCAAGCCCTTGATTGAATTTTGGATAAGAGAGACACCGTCTGACTTACCGTCGGCCACGTGTTTTAGTCCTGTTACAAAGTCATGGGCTGTTACTTCGGCGTATTCTTCACCTTCTGATGTGTACCATTTAACCCCTTTACGTAGTTTATAGGTATAAGTCAAACCATCTTTTGAGACAGACCAATCTTCAGCCAGGGAAGGAATCACATTTCCGTACTGGTCGTTTTCCATCAAACCATCAACCACGTTCCCGATGACATCTGTTGTAGAAGTACGAGTCGCTATACTATAGTCCAAAGATGCAGGATCTACTGCATAGACATATGAGAATGTTGTCGGTGCATCTGCTTCTTTATCAGCTTTTCCACAAGCTACTAAAAGAGCTGTTGTGCTCAGGACCACTCCTGCTGTTAAGAGCCACTTTTTCGATTTCATAAAAAATCTCCTTTAGTTTATTTTAATCTACTTTTACAATCCAACCTTCTGGCGCTTCAATATCACCAAACTGAATTCCTGTCAATTCATCATATAATTTACGAGTCACAGGACCTACTTCTGTTTCACTATAGAATACATGGAAATCATCACCGTGTTGAATACCTCCAATTGGAGAAATAACCGCTGCTGTACCACAAGCACCTGCCTCTACAAAACGGTCAAGGTTATCAATTGGGACATCCCCCTCAATAGGAGTTAAGCCCAAGCGATGTTCTGCCAAATAAAGCAAAGAATACTTGGTAATAGATGGCAAGATAGAAGGACTCAATGGTGTCACAAATTCATTATCAGCCGTAATTCCAAAGAAGTTAGCTGAACCGACTTCTTCAATCTTTGTATGTGTTGAAGGGTCTAGATAGATAACATCTGAGAAATGACGTGACTTGGCCAATTTCCCTGGCAAGAGACTTGCAGCATAGTTTCCACCAACCTTAGCCGCACCTGTACCATTTGGTGCTGCACGGTCGTATTCATCCTGAATCAAGAAGTTGGTTGGAACCAATCCACCTTTAAAGTAATTTCCAACTGGCATAGCAAAAATGGTGAAAATATACTCTTCTGCCGGTTTTACCCCGATAATATCTCCTACTCCAATCAAAAGAGGACGAAGATAAAGGGTTCCACCTGTTCCGTATGGTGGTACGTATTCTTCATTGGCACGGACAACTGCTTTACAAGCTTCAACAAACATTTCTGTTGGAACTTGTGGCATCAAGAGACGGTCACAGGTACGTTGCAAGCGTTTAGCATTTTCATCAGGACGGAACAGTTGAACACTACCATCCTTAGTACGATAAGCTTTCAAACCTTCAAATGCTTGTTGACCATAGTGAAGACTTGGAGAAGACTCTGAAATATGCAAGTTTGCATCCTCTGTAAGCTCTCCTTGATCCCATTGTCCATTTTTAAAATGAGCAATATAGCGATAAGGTAATTTCATATAGGAAAAACCGAGATTTTCCCAATCAATCGTTACTGTCATATTCCACTCCTTATTCTAAAAACCTATTTCTTTTATTCTACACTATTTTTCTAAAATAGCAAGTATATTTTGTAATTTTCAGAAAATTTCTTCAATAAAAAGAACCAGCTCTTAGAACTGATTCTTCATTTCACTTATTTAGCTTCAGTAAATACTTCTTTAAGATAAGCGTCAAAAACTTCTTCATCCGAAATCGTGTCAGAGATGAAGCTACCATTACTTGTGCGTTCTGACAGATTCAAGTCTTGTAGTCGACTTTCATAGATTGTTCCTTTGTTCGATTGGACAAGCAGCGTTTGGTCGTTCTCTTCCACTTCTGTACTGAAGAGATCACCAACAAATCCTTGCTCTGCAACTGATCCTGCTAAGAAGACACGATGCGGTTTGTTTTTCAACTCACGCAAGACTTGTAGTCCTCGTTTGGCACGGCTAGTTGCTGGAATTTCGTCAATAGAAACACGTTTCAAACTTCCACGCTGAGTCAAGAGGTAGAAGGATGAAGTGTTACAGATAAAGGCCGATTGGAGGGTATCATCTTCTTTCAGGTTCATAGCCTTGACACCTGCAGCCTTAGCACCGACAACTGGTACCTCTTCGATATTGAAACGAAGGGCATAACCATTTTGGCTGATCAAGAGAACATCATCTAGTTTGATTGGAGCTACTGCCACAATCTGGTCTGTCTCATCTTTGAGCTTAGCATACTTGACAGACTTAGACTTGTAGGTCCGCCATGGGGTGAATTCTTTTCGTTCTACACGCTTGATTTGACCGAGACGAGTCGCCGCAAAATAAATTGTCGCATCATCAAACTGATCCACGACTTCCACATAAAGGATTTCTTCGTTAGTCTCAAAGTTTGTAATGGTCTGGCTCAGATGCTCTCCAATATCCTTCCAGCGAATATCTGCTAATTCATGGATTGGTCGATAAATGACATTTCCGAGACTTGTGAACATCAAGAGGTGTTGGGTTGTCTTGGCAGCTTGCACAAAAATCAAACGATCGTCGTCACGTTTGCCAATTTCTTCCAGCGTTGAAGCCGCAAAGGAACGTGGACTAGTACGCTTGATGTAACCTGCCTTGGTCACGCTGACGTAGGTATCTTCCTCGGCGATCAGACTAGCTGTATCAATCTCGATTACTTTTGCTGTATCTTCCAAAGTACTCAAACGTGGTGTCGCAAATTTCTTCTTGACCTCACGAAGCTCTTTCTTCATGAGATTGTACATAGTCCGTTCATCACCGATAATCGCCGCAAGCATGGCAATCTTTTCACGAAGTTCTGCTTCTTCTTCCTGCAAGACAACCACATCGGTATTGGTCAAACGGTACAGTTGCAAGGTTACGATAGCCTCAGCCTGCTCTTCTGTAAAATCATAGCTGATCTTGAGATTTTCCTTGGCGTCAGCCTTATTCTCAGAAGCACGGATAAGAGCAATGACTTCATCCAAGATCGAAATCACACGAATCAAACCTTCGACGATATGGAGACGCTTCTCAGCCTTTTCCTTGTCAAAGCGTGAACGCGCCAAAATCACTTCACGACGGTGGGCGATGTAGCTAGACAAGATTGGAACGATCCCAACCTGACGAGGCGTGAAATTGTCAATCGCCACCATATTAAAGTTGTAGTTGATTTGTAGGTCGGTGTACTTGAATAGGTAGTTGAGAACAAGCTCCGTATTGGCATCTTTTTTTAGCTCAATAGCAATACGAAGACCATCACGGTCAGACTCATCACGAACTTCAGCAATGCCAGCCACCTTGTTATTGACACGGACATCATCGATTTTCTTGACTAAGTTAGCCTTATTAATCTCATAAGGAATCTCAGTGATAACGATTTGTTCCTTACCACCTTTTAACTTCTCAATTTCAGTCTTGGAACGAACAACCACGCGCCCCTTACCAGTTTCATAGGCCTTCTTGATTTCATCACGGCCTTGGATGATAGCTCCTGTAGGGAAATCTGGCCCAGGCAAGAATTCCATGAGTTTTTCAACTTTGGCCGTTGGATGGTCAATCATGTAAACCGCCGCATCGATTACTTCGGCCAAATTATGAGGTGGAATGTCCGTAGCATATCCAGCTGAAATCCCAGTCGAACCATTGACCAAGAGGTTTGGAAAGGCTGCAGGTAAAACAGTAGGTTCTTTCTCGGTATCGTCAAAGTTCCAAGCAAAAGGAACGGTCTTTTTATCGATATCCTGAAGAAGATAGCCTGCAATCTCAGACAAACGCGCCTCGGTATAACGCATGGCCGCAGGCGGATCTCCGTCCATAGAACCGTTATTACCGTGCATTTCAACTAAAATCTCACGATTTTTCCAATCCTGAGACATACGAACCATGGCATCATAGATAGAACTATCACCGTGTGGGTGGAAATTCCCCATAATGTTACCAACAGACTTGGCCGACTTGCGGTAACTCTTATCAAAGGTATTGCCATCCTTATTCATAGAATAAAGAATGCGGCGCTGAACCGGCTTCAACCCATCACGAATATCTGGCAAAGCCCGGTCTTGAATAATGTACTTGGAGTAGCGACCAAAGCGCTCTCCCATGATGTCCTCCAAGGACATGTTTTGAATGTTACTCATATAGGATACAGAGCCCGTAAAATACCAAGTGAAAATAGAAAATTCTTGAAGTAAGCAAGCTCACCATAGAATTTATCTTTTTCACCCAGCATTGGGGGCGTATTCAACTCCTTTCAAAAAATGTAGAGTATGTGTAATGATAAAAGGATTAGTCCAATGTTCAGTTACGATGAGTAACCAAACTATCCTTTCTGTAGGTTAATGTTATAATTTAGGTTCTTTATTTACATAGTGTTTTGAAGTCTTTCCACAGCATACTCAATCATCTTCTCAGCCACTTCCCTATCATAGTCAAAGCCCATCTTTTGAGCAAAGAATTGAGCTTCTTGATGAAAAAGTTGCATCGTAGCAAACAATGACTGAGTGATTTTGTCACTATTTGAGAAATCAAGTAGACTTGAGAATTCATTCTCTTTCTGAGCAGGCAAATAGTTAAAGATGTACTTATAATTTTTACCGATGTCAACTGCTCCCTTTTCACTTGCGACCTGCCAAGATAAGACTTTCAGGAGTTCTTGTTGACAAATACTGTAGAGATGGTCGGTCGCATAGATAAGTTGCTTTCGATAAATTCCTTTGACCACGTAGGCTGATACCCACCAAAATTCATTACAAGAATTTTTAAAATCTGTCTCACTAGCTTGATGTATCCAGAAACGCTCTAGATTTGGGGAATAGGGTTCAAATAAATGTTCTGAATCTTCTAAAACAGTGAATCCTGCCTCACTATCCACCCACTCTTGAATGTGTTCTTTGGGGCAGAGAGTCAAATCGATACGGTTGCCGTCTTCAAAAAGCATAAGATATAGACGACGATGGTCAAGAGCAACCTCTTGCTCAATAATGCGTTTGCCAAACTGGTCTAGCCAAGAAAGGTCACTCGTCAGATTATCTAAATCGTCCACAATATAGACCACGTCATAGTCTTGAAATTCATCTTTTGGGGCCTTTGGGTTTGTCCGTGAACCAGACATGGCAACAGCCTCTACTTGTATGGTTTCGGCAGTCTTTAAAATTACATCAAGCATTTCTGTTTCAGTTCTCATATTGATACCTTATTCACCTTCACTCTAATATATAACTATTATATTAGGGTAAATAAACTGTTACCTTGAATCATTCCTTATGACTGACGCCATTCATCATAAACCTCGATATCTGTTTTTACCATTGATAAACAAAGTCCAATTACTGCCACATCATCTAAATGTCCTACAAACGGAATAAAATCAGGAATAATATCTACTGGAGACAAAACATAAATAAGTGCACTCATAATTGCCAAAATTGTTCCATAAGGAACAGTAGTGTACTTCCCTTCCACATAATGTTTAATCAAAGAAATCATAATCGGGATAACAGCAAATTCTTCTCCGACTAATGGCATTTCTTTTATTTTTTGCTCCAATCGATATAAAAAATCATCTAATTCATCTTTATTATTTAATAAAGCCTCAGATTTTCCATAACCACTTTCAAGAGCTTCTTTCACTTGTTCTTCGTTAATATTGTTAGACATTTTTATTTCTCCATTTGACTATCTATATTAATTTTATAACTTTTAAAATACTGTCACTTCTTCTAGCGTAAACTTGACATTATCCTCAATCCACTTACGTCGTGGTTCGACCTTGTCTCCCATGAGGACATTGACGCGACGTTCGGCGCGAGCTAGGTCTTCGATTGTGACACGGATAAGGGTGCGCGTTTCTGGATTCATGGTTGTTTCCCAGAGCTGGTCCGCATTCATCTCACCAAGACCTTTGTAGCGTTGGAGAGTAGCGCCTTTACCGAACTGTTTACGGAGCTCTTCTAGCTCACCGTCCGTCCAAGCATAGGCCACTTCTTCTTTCTTGCCTTTTCCTTTGGACATCTTGTAAAGAGGCGGAAGGGCGATATAGACATGTCCTGCCTCAACTAGCGGACGCATGTAACGATAGAAAAATGTCAAGAGCAAGGTTTGGATATGAGCACCGTCAGTATCCGCATCGGTCATGATAATGATCTTGTCATAGTTGGCATCTTCAATGGAGAAGTCTGCTCCCACACCCGCACCAATGGTATAAATCATGGTATTGATTTCTTCATTTTTGAGGATATCCGCCATCTTGGCCTTGGCTGTATTGATGACCTTACCACGAAGAGGTAGGATAGCCTGGAACTTACGGTCACGGCCTTGTTTGGCAGAACCACCGGCAGAGTCTCCCTCGACCAGATAGAGTTCATTCTTAGCTGGATTCTTAGACTGGGCTGGGGTCAATTTTCCAGACAACAAGCCCTTGTCTTTCTTATTTTTCTTACCATTTCGGCTCTCATCACGCGCCTTACGTGCCGCTTCACGAGCATCACGGGCCTTAATAGCCTTGCGGATGAGGTTAGAAGCCAATTCCCCATTTTCCATAAGGAAAAAGGTCAACTTATCAGCCACAATGCCATCCACAACAGGACGAGCAAGAGGGCTTCCTAGCTTGTCCTTGGTCTGACCCTCAAACTGCAAATGTTCTTCAGGGACTAGAATAGAGAGGACAGCCGCTAGCCCCTCACGATAGTCTGACCCTTCAAGGTTTTTATCTTTTTCCTTGAGAAGCCCCGTCTTACGCGCGTAGTCGTTCATAACCTTGGTAATAGCGGACTTGAGTCCTGTCTCATGCGTTCCACCATCCTTGGTACGAACGTTATTGACAAAAGATAGAATGTTATCTGAAAATCCATCATTGTACTGGAGAGCCACTTCCACTTGGAAACCATTGTCTTCTCCTTCAAAGTAAAGAACTGGCGTTAAGGTCTCCTTGTCTTCGTTAAGATAAGAAACAAAGTCCTGCACCCCATTTTCATAGTGAAACTCGATCGCTTCATCTGTTCGCTCGTCCGTCAAAGACAAGGTCACATTTTTCAAGAGAAAGGCTGATTCATTAAGACGCTCTGAAATGGTATTGTACTTGAAATCTGTCGTAGAGAAGATCGTCGCATCAGGCATAAACGTAACCTTGGTACCTGTCTTAGACTTGGACGCTGTACCGATTTTCTTTAAGGTCGTGACAGGTTTTCCCCCATTTTCAAAACGTTGCTTGTAAACTGCGCCATCACGGGTGATTTCAACTTCTAACCAGCTAGAAAGAGCATTGACGACAGAAGAGCCTACCCCGTGAAGTCCACCAGATGTTTTGTAGCCTCCTTGACCGAATTTTCCTCCAGCGTGGAGAATAGTAAAGATAACCTCAACAGTTGGAATCCCCATAGCGTGCATTCCCGTCGGCATCCCACGACCATGGTCTTGCACAGTCAAACTCCCGTCTTTATTGATGGTCACATCAATACGGTCACCAAACCCAGACAAGGCTTCATCGACAGCATTGTCGACGATTTCCCAGACGAGGTGGTGGAGACCAGCGCCATCAGTTGATCCGATATACATCCCTGGACGTTTTCGAACCGCATCCAACCCTTCTAACACCTGAATGGCATCATCATTATAATTGTTAATATTGATTTCCTTTTTTGACACAAGGAACCTCCTATTCGTTCATCTTTACTATTCTACAGGTTTTCCAAGGATTTTGCAAAATTTTTCTTTCTCCGGTGTGACAATTTCAGTAGAGATTCTCTGCCTTTCTTTCCCAATTCATGATATAATAGGAGTATGATTACAATAGTTTTATTAATCCTAGCCTATCTGCTGGGTTCGATTCCGTCTGGTCTCTGGATTGGACAAGTATTCTTTCAAATCAATCTGCGCGAGCATGGTTCTGGTAACACAGGAACAACCAATACCTTCCGTATCTTAGGCAAGAAAGCGGGTATGGCAACCTTTGTGATTGACTTTTTTAAAGGAACCCTAGCAACGCTTCTTCCGATTATTTTTCATCTTCAAGGTGTTTCACCTCTCATCTTTGGACTTTTGGCTGTTATTGGACATACCTTTCCTATCTTTGCAAGATTTAAAGGTGGTAAGGCTGTCGCAACCAGTGCTGGAGTGATTTTTGGATTTGCGCCTGTTTTCTGCCTCTACCTTGCGGTTGTTTTCTTTGGGACCCTCTATCTAGGCAGTATGATTTCACTTTCCAGTGTCACAGCATCTATCGCAGCCGTCATCGGAGTTCTACTCTTTCCACTTTTTGGTTTTATACTGAGTAACTACGACCCTCTCTTCATCGCCATTATCCTAGCTCTTGCTAGTTTGATTATCATTAGGCATAAAGATAATATCACACGCATCCAAAATAAAACTGAAAATCTTGTTCCTTGGGGACTGAACTTGACTCATCAAAATCCTAAAAAATAAAACGCCAGTTTGAACAGAACTGACGTTTTTTTGTATGCTTATTTTGATTTGATATAGTTGATACCATCTGCTTTTGGTGCAACTGCTTTTCCAAAGAAGGCTGCCAAGACAAGAATAGTCAAAACATAAGGTGCGATTTGAAGATAAACTGTTGGCACACCTTGTAGGAATGGCAATTGAGATCCGATAACAGCCAAACTTTGTGAGAGTCCAAAGAAAAGACTAGATAGCATGGCTCCGATTGGATTCCATTTTCCAAAGATCATCGCAGCAAGAGCGATAAATCCAGGTCCAACAATAGTTGTCACTGAGAAGTTAACTGAGATGGATTGAGCATAAATCGCTCCGCCAATTCCACCTAGGAAACCGGAAATAATAACCCCTAAATATCTCATCTTGTAGACATTGATTCCCAAGGTATCCGCTGCTTGAGGATGCTCACCGACAGAGCGGAGACGAAGACCAAAGCGAGTCTTGAAGAGGATAAACCAAGCAAGGAATGAGAAGGCAATCGCCAGATAACCAAGTAGACTTGTTGACTTGAAGAAGATATCACCAATCACTGGGATATTGGCCAAGACTGGGAAATCAAAGCGTCCAAAAGTCTGACTTAGATTGTCGGTTTGTCCTTTGTTATAAAGAACTTTCACTAAGAAAACAGCCAAGGCTGGCGCCATCAAGTTCAATACCGTACCGCTGACAACATGGTCTGCACGGAAATGAACCGTCGCTGCTGCGTGGATGATAGAGAAGAGGCCTCCAACCAATCCTGCAACTAGCAAAGATAGCCATGGAGTTGCTGCGCCAAATTGTTCTGCAAATTCAAGGTTAAAGACAACTCCAGAAAAGGCACCCATAACCATAATTCCTTCAAGGCCGACGTTTACCACACCACCACGTTCAGAGAAAACACCACCAATACTTGTAAAGATGAGGGGTGCTGAGTAAATCAGCATAGAAGACACCAAGAGGGTGAGCAAGGTTGTAATAGACATCTTTACTTACCTCCTTTAACTTGTTTTTTCGGTTTGACAAAGCGTTCGATAAGGTAATGAACACTGACAAAGAAGATAATAGACGCTGTTACAATGCTGACAAGCTCAGACGGTACCTGCGCCGCATTCATACCAGGAGCTCCAACTTGGAGAACACCAAACAGGAAGGCTGCAAAGAGAATACCGATTGGTGAGTTAGCCGCAAGCAGACTAACCGCCATCCCGTTAAATCCAACAGCTAAAGACGCCCCTTGAACATAGACGTTCTGGAAGGTTCCAAGTCCTTCAACAGCTCCACCAAGACCTGCCAAGGCACCTGAAATAATCATTGAGAGGATAATCGTTCTTTTTGCAGAAATACCAGCATATTCTGAAGCATGAGGATTAAGACCAACAGCACGGATTTCAAAACCAAGAGTTGTTTTCTTGAGCATGAACCAAATGACTGCAACGGCAATGAGAGCAAAGAAAATACCAATATTCATCCGCGAATTACCAGTCAACTCAGCCAACCAAGGTGTCTGATAGGTTGCATTAGCCCCAACACGAATGGTCGAATCTGTACTTTGCATAAAGTCTTTAGGGAAGGCATGGATAAAGGCATTTCCTACATACAATACAATGTAGTTCATCATGATGGTCACAATGACCTCTGACGTCCCTAGATAGGCTCTCAGAATACCCGGAATCGCGCCGACAATTCCACCAGCAATCAAGGCAATCGCGATGGTTGCTAGAATCATCAAGGGACGCGGCATATCTGGATGCGACAGGGCAAACCAACCACTGAGAATCCAACCCGCCAAAGCCTGACCAGGAAGCCCGACGTTAAAGAAACCTGCTCGACTGGCAACGGCAAAACCAAGACCAATCAAGACCAATGGCCCCATAGCACGGAAGATTTCTCCAATTCCACGCAGGCTACCAAAGGCTGTATAGAACAATTCTTCATAGCCCCAAATAGCATCATAACCAAAGATCCACATGACAATGGCTCCGAGTAAAATTCCTAGGAATACAGAAATCAAGGGAACCGAAATTTGTTGTAAATTTTTAGACATCACTCTTCTCCTTTCCCAAGTTTCCACCAGCCATCAAGACACCAAGTTCTTGTTTATTGGTTGTTTCTGGTGATACAATACCTTGAATCTTACCATCATGGATAACGGCAATACGGTCTGAGACGTTTAAAATCTCATCCAATTCAAAGCTGACAACAAGGACAGCCTTGCCATTATCACGCTCTTCAATCAAGCGTTTGTGGATATATTCAATGGCACCGACATCCAACCCACGAGTTGGCTGGCTGACGATAAGGAGATCAGGATCTCGATCAATTTCACGAGCAATAATTGCTTTTTGTTGATTTCCTCCTGAGAGTGCAGCTGCAGGAACAAATTCGCTGGCAGCACGAACATCAAACTCTTCCATTAGCTTTTTAGCATAAGAAGTAATATTTGAATAGTTCAAAATTCCATTTTTACTATGTGGTTCTTTGTAGTAGGTTTGAAGGGCAATATTTTCAGAAATCATCATTTCCAAAATCAAACCATCACGGTGACGATCTTCTGGAACGTGCCCAACACTTAGCTCTGTAATTTGTCGTGGGTGCAAGCCTACAATTGAATCTCCTTTTAGCTCAATGCTACCAGATTCAACCTTGCGAAGACCTGTGATGGCTTGAATCAGTTCAGACTGACCATTTCCATCAATCCCCGCAATACCAACAATCTCTCCAGCACGAACATCCAAGGACAGATTTTTCACAGCTGGGACACCGCGGTTTTCATTGACCACCAAGTCTTTAATAGACAAGACCACTTCTTTTGGTTGAGAGGCTTGCTTCTCTGTTTTAAAGGAAACAGAACGTCCTACCATCATTTCTGCCAAATCAGCATTGGTAGCTCCTGCAATTTCGACTGTTTCAATTGATTTCCCACGACGGATAACTGTAACGCGGTCAGAAACTGCTCGAATCTCGTCCAACTTGTGGGTAATCAAGATAATTGATTTTCCTTCTTTGACAAGATTTTTCATAATAGCCATCAACTCATCAATTTCTGATGGAGTCAAAACAGCCGTCGGTTCGTCAAAGATAAGGATATCAGCCCCCCGATAAAGGGTTTTTAAAATTTCTACACGTTGTTGGGCTCCAACTGAGATATCTGCTACCTTGGCAGAAGGGTCAACAGCTAAGCCATAACGTTCAGAAAGAGCCTTGATTTCTTTGCTAGCTCCAGCGATATCTAGCACACCATTTTTAGTCAATTCACTACCTAAAATGATGTTTTCAGCCACTGTGAAGGCTTCTACCAACATAAAGTGCTGGTGAACCATTCCGATTCCCAAGCTAGCTGCTTTAGATGGTGAGTCAAGGTTGACAACTTGATCGTTGACCACAATTTCACCACTGGTTGGTTCAAGAAGCCCTGCTAACATGTTCATGAGCGTGGACTTTCCAGCCCCATTTTCTCCTAAAAGTGCATGAATTTCACCTTTTCGTAGGTGCAGGTTGATTTTGTCGTTGGCAACAAATTCACCAAACACCTTGGTAATATCACGCATCTCAATGACATTTTCGTGTGCCATGTGCTCTTCCTTTCAGAGTCTTATTTTATTTCAATAAAACTTGCTAGTTTCTCTAGTAGCAAGCTTTACTGAGACAAAATGACTTTGTCTCAACTCTTAAAAAAGCGGCCGAGGGCCGCTTCCTAAGAAATGACTTCCATCCATTATTTTGCAGGAACTTTTACGCTTCCATCAAGGATTTTAGCTTTAGCATCTTCAACAGCTTTTTTACCTTCTTCTGAAAGGTTTGTTACTGCCAAGTCAACCCCTTTATCTTTCAATGAGTAAACGATCACTTGACCGCCAGGGAATTCACCTTTTTCTGCTTTGTTAGCAATATCTTTTACAGTTGTACCAACTTGTTTCAAAGTAGATACAAGAACGAAGTTTGATTCTTTACCATCTTTAGAAGTGTACTTACCTTCTCCTACTTGGTCACGGTCAACACCGATAACCCAAACTTTTTCATTTTCAGGACGGCTTTCGTTGAGTGATTTTGCTTCTGCAAAGACACCAGCACCTGTTCCACCTGCTGCTTGATAAACAACGTCTGCACCAGCTGCGTATTGTGCTGCTGCAATTGTTTTACCTTTAGCAGCATCACCAAATGAACCTGCGTAGTCAACTTGTACTTTGATAGATGGATCTACTGACTCAACACCAGCTTTAAATCCAGCTGCAAAACGTGAGATAACTTCAGACTCAATACCACCTACAAAACCAACTTGTTTTGTTTTAGTTGTTTTAGCTGCTGCAACTCCCGCAAGGTAAGCAGCTTCGTTATCAGCAAATGTTACGCTAGCAACATTCTTTTGATCTTTAATCACATCATCAATCAAGACATAGTTCAAATCAGAGTGGTCTTTTGCTGCTTCTTCAACCGCATTGTGAAGGGCAAAACCAACACCGAAGATTAGGTTGTAACTTCCAGCCGCTTGTTGCAAGTTGTTAGCATAGTCAGCTTCACTTGTTGATTGGAAGTAAGTGAAACCTTTATCTTTTGAAAGATTGTGTTCTTTACCCCAGTCTTGCAAACCTTCCCAAGCTGATTGGTTAAATGATTTGTCATCAACACCACCAGTATCAGTGACGATTGCTGCTTTTGTCTTCACATCAGAAGATGAAGCTGCGTTACGAGAAGAGCGGTTACCACATGCAGCAAGTCCAACTGCTGCCACTGTAACTAGACCAAGGCCTAGCCATTGTTTCTTGTTCATTACTGAACCTCCTAAATAAGATGTGCAACGATGTTGCAAGTATGGATTGATTGGTCACAAGGACCGTGCCACTCAAAGAGCGACTCAGACTAGTTTAAGTCTGTAAAAGAATATGGAAGTAATTCCCCGACCGTCATCTCGACCGTCGATTTATCTTTTGCGACTAAGGTCACTTTTAGATCTTGTTCAAAAAATTCGACCATTACTTGGCGACAAGCACCACATGGTGAAATCGGTTTTTCAGTTTGACCATAAACAATCAGCTCTGAAAATTCTCTTTGCCCTTCAGATACAGCCTTAAAAATGGCTGTTCTCTCACCACAATTGGTCAAAGGATAGCTAGCATTTTCGATATTCACTCCCGTGTAAACACTTCCGTCTTTGGCTACTAAAACTGCTCCGATAGGAAAGTGAGAATAGGGGACGTAGGCATGTTTGCTGGTTTCAATTGCTAGTTCAATCAACTCAGTAGTCGCCATCAGCCAATTCTCCTTTTAAAATGGCTACCCCAGCTGACGTTCCGATACGAGTCGCACCTGCTTCCACAAAGGCAAGAGCATCCTCATAAGAACGAGCTCCGCCAGCAGCCTTGACTCCCATATCAGGTCCAACTGTTTCACGCATTAATGTAACATCTGCTACCGTAGCGCCACCAGTTGAAAAGCCAGTAGATGTTTTCACAAAATCAGCTCCCGCTTTTTGGGCCAATTGGCAAGCCACAACTTTTTCTTTGTCAGTCAGAAGGCAGGCTTCAATAATGACTTTCACTAACTTGTCACCACTTGCTTCCACTACTGAGCGAATATCTGACTCTACCAAGGCCAAATCACCTGATTTGAGAGCTCCAACATTGAACACCATATCAATCTCGTCTGCACCATTTTGAATAGCTTCTTTGGTTTCAAATGCTTTCACGGCTGAAGTTGTTGCTCCCAAGGGGAAACCAACCACTGTACAGACCTTGACATCTGTACCTTCAAGCCCTTTTTTAGCATGTTCAACCCAGGTCGGATTAACACAGACGCTGGCAAAATCATACTCTCTAGCCTCAGACAACAAACAATCAATTTGTTTTTCTGTCGCATCCTGCTTCAAAAGCGTATGATCGATATATTTATTTAATTTCATATCCGGATTCTCCTGTTGTTTATGAGATAATTTCTATAATTTCTCGTAAACTTCGCACCCTATCATTTATTTTAACATATTTTTGAAAATCTGTAACTAGCTGAGGAGAAATTTTTCCATTTGTGTATACTTTTGCAACAATTTCTCCCTTTTGAACGGAATCTCCAACTTTCTTTTCAAAAACAATTCCAGTTTCATAGTCCAAGACATCAGTCTTGACTGCACGGCCGGCTCCCAGTCTCATGGCATAAAGGCCAAATTCCATGGCTGGAAGAGCTGAAATGACACCTGATTCCTGGGCAGGGATTTCCACCACATGGGACACATTGACTGGACGATAGAGATCTTCTAAATCTCCACCTTGAGCTTGCACCATCTCCTCAAACTTAGCCAGTGCTTGGCCACTTTCAAGATGTTGGCGAACTTCTTCAACTGTCTTATTTACATTTGCCAAACCAAGCATAATCTGAGCCAATTCACAGATAAAGTGGGTAATATCCTGACGGCCTTGTCCTTGTAAAATCTCCAGTGCTTCAAGGATTTCCAGACGATTTCCAATCGCTCGTCCCAAAGGCTGACTCATATCTGTAATCACGGCTACCGTCTTTCGACCAACTGCCTTACCAAGCTCCACCATGGTTTGAGCCAGTTCTCGCGCCTCATCAACCGTCTTCATGAAAGCACCCTCACCGACAGTCACGTCTAGCAAAATAGCATCCGCTCCTGCCGCTATTTTCTTGCTCATCACCGAACTGGCAATCAAAGGAATCGTGTCGACGGTCGCGGTCACATCACGGAGAGCATAGAGAAGCTTATCTGCTTTAACCAACTGGTCTGATTGCCCAATGACGGACACTCCAATGTCCTGCACCTGACGAATGAAATCTTCTTGACTGCGCTCGACTTGATAGCCCTTAATGGACTCCAATTTATCAATTGTTCCACCAGTATGACCAAGACCACGACCACTCATTTTTGCCACAGGCACACCAAAGCTAGCAACAAGGGGAGCCAAAATCAAGGTCACCTTATCACCAACACCACCCGTAGAATGTTTATCAACCTTAACCCCATCAATAGCTGATAAATCAAACTCTTGCCCAGTCTTAACCATATTCATAGTCAAATCTGAGATTTCTCGTGTCGTCATTCCTTTGAAATAAACAGCCATGGCAAAGGCAGACATCTGATAATCAGGGACAGCTCCTGACACATAGCCTTCAACTAGCCATTCAATTTCACTCGAAGTCAATTCTTGACCGTCTCGTTTCTTTTGGATTAAATCAACTGCTCTCATTCTTTCACACTTCTAAGGATATAGTATCCCTTATCTTTTTTGACGATTTCACAATTACCAAACACCTCTTCCATCTTGGACTTGGCACTTGGAGCCCCTTGTTTTTTCTGGATAACGATAGTCAAATCCCCACCAGTTTCCAAGAAATCTTCGCTTTTCTCAATGATTTCATGAACCACTTGCTTACCTGCACGGATAGGGGGATTGGAAATGACATGGTCAAATTTCCCTTCAACTTGTTCATAGATGTTGGACTGGAAAATCGTCGCTTCTACTTTATTTCGTTCAGCATTTTGTCGCGCCAGATCCAAGGCACGATTATTGATATCAACCATGGTCGCCTGAACTCCATAAGCCTTAGCCAAGGACAAGCCCAAAGGCCCATAACCACAGCCTACATCAAGGACAGTCTCTCCTTGGTTGACCTCTAGACATTTGAGCAAGAGTTGACTTCCAAAGTCAACCATTTTCTTGCTAAAAACACCCGCATCCGTCAAAAAGGTCATTTTTTCTCCCAACAAGTCCACTCTCAACTCATGAATGTCGTGAGCAGCGTCAGGATTTTCTGCATAATACATTTTACTCATGAAACTATTTTACCATAATTTGCCTTAAATTGTAAATCGTTTACAAATTGATAATAAAACGAAAAAGACTGAAGAAAGCTAGTCAAGAAGACCTTTTCTTCAATCTCTTTCAACACTTATAGATGAATGATAAACCATTTAGAACCAGAAATATCATAATCAGGATATAACAAAAAGTTTATCATCTATAATCGGGCGTATTTTTATTACTATTGCTTAACCTTCAGATACTTAATTATCAACAAAATTCCCAACAAGATGTTTAGATAAAAGCCCAACTGATACGTTTTTGTCAGGAATTCCAAACTTGTCCAAAGTCGTATCAAATCTTCTAGAGACATACGGAAGAGATACCCTTCTGTAGCAATCCACAAAATCAAAAATAGATAACTTCCAGCAGCAAGCCTTTTCGCCCATCGTTTTTTTAGTAGCCAAGCAATCAAGAGCGAACAGATAAAGACAACTGTTACAATGACATGTTCCATCAAAAAAGTAAAACCGTAATAGGTTTCCACAAAACGTCTACCATTATCCGCATTCGCTCCTTTTAAAAAAGGTAGTGCAAAACTTAAAATAAAACAAAGTTCCAATATATAACGTTTTAAGATTTTCATAGTACACCTCCTATAAGTTGTGAACTAAAAAGCTCCCTTTATAAGCTTATAAATCAGTAGAAACCATCCCCTACTTCATCAATAAATTGTTCATCCTCTATCTACCTCTATTATACGATATTGGCTTACTATCATCAAGAAACCGCTTTATTTTTTTAGCTTTTTATGGTATGATAAACAAAATATCTAGGGGAAAACAAATGACCAACGAATTTTTACATTTTGAAAAAATCAGCCGCCAGACTTGGCAATCGTTACATCGAAAGACAACACCTCCTTTGACTGAAGAGGAATTAGAATCCATCAAGAGTTTTAATGACCAGATTAGTTTGCAGGATGTTACCGATGTCTATCTCCCCCTAGCCCATCTCATCCAGATTTACAAGCGTACCAAGGATGATTTGGCATTTTCAAAAGGGATTTTCCTTCAACGCGAAAGCAAATCCCAGCCTTTTATCATTGGAGTTTCTGGTAGCGTTGCCGTTGGAAAATCAACAACCAGTCGCCTACTTCAAATCCTACTGTCCCGTACACTTACAGATGCTACAGTTGAATTGGTAACAACTGACGGCTTTCTCTATCCCAACCAGACCTTGATTGAACAAGGGATTTTAAATCGCAAGGGATTTCCTGAAAGCTATGATATGGAAGCTCTTCTCAACTTCTTGGATCACATCAAAAATGGACAAGATGTAGATATTCCTGTCTATTCTCATGAAGTCTACGACATCGTTCCTGAGGAAAAACAAAGTGTCAAAGCTGCTGATTTTGTGATTGTCGAGGGGATTAATGTCTTTCAAAACCCACAAAACGAGCGTCTCTATATCACTGACTTCTTTGACTTTTCCATCTATGTTGATGCTGCAGTGGATGACATTGAGAGTTGGTATCTCGACCGTTTCTTGAAAATGCTGAGCCTAGCCCAAAACGACCCTGATAGCTACTATTATCGTTTTACTCAAATGCCGATTGGGGAAGTGGAGGCCTTTGCTCATCAGGTCTGGACTAGTATCAATCTCACAAATCTACAAAATTATATTGAACCAACTAGAAATCGTGCAGAAGTAATTCTTCATAAAACAAAGAACCATGAAATCGATGAAATTTACTTAAAAAAATAATTTTCCCTTGTCAAAACGTAAGTTTTCAGATATAATGGTATAGTTAGTAAATATGGAGGTAAGAACATTGGCAAACATTAAATCAGCTATCAAACGCGCTGAATTGAACGTTAAACAAAACGAAAAGAACTCAGCTCAAAAATCAGCTATGCGTACTGCTATCAAAGCTTTCGAAGCAAACCCATCTGAAGAACTTTTCCGTGCTGCTAGCTCAGCTATCGACAAAGCAGAAACTAAAGGTTTGATTCACAAAAACAAAGCAAGCCGCGACAAAGCTCGTCTTTCAGCTAAACTTGCTAAATAAGAAACAGTCCATAGAGGCTGTTTTTTTGTCCTCAAATAGGAAAAGGTAGAAAATGAAAATCGCGATTATTGGATATTCTGGTGCTGGTAAGTCAACTCTAGCAGAAAAGTTGTCTCACTACTACTCCATCCCAAAACTGCATATGGACACACTACAATTTCAACCTGGTTGGCAAGACAGTGACCGTGAATGGATGTTGACCGAGATGAAAAACTTTCTCACCAAGCATGAAGCTTGGGTCATCGATGGGAATTATTCTTGGTGCTATTACGAAGAGAGAATGCAGGAAGCTGACCAGATCATCTTTTTAAACTTCTCTGCTTGGAATTGTTTGCTAAGAGCCTTTAAGCGCTATTTAAAATACAGAGGAAAAGTGAGAGAAAGTATGGCTAAGGGATGCCCCGAGCAATTCAACTGGGAATTTATTCGTTGGATTCTCTGGGATGGACGAACAAAAAATGCTAAGGAAAGATACCAACACTTAAGCAATACTTACCCAGAAAAGTTGCGTATTCTTTATTCTCAAGCAGAGATTGATTGTTTCTTGCAATCTCTTAAAAATAGACTATAGAGTAACGTTTCATTAAGGTCAGCATGGGCTGAATGACTAAAAAAGGAAGATTTTCATCCAGAAAATCTTCCTTTTGTGTTTTCTTTTATTCTGCAATCAAGGTTTCTAATCCAACCTTCATCATATCGGTGAAGGTATTTTGGCGTTCTTCTGCAGTTGTATCTTCATCAGGATTGACCAGACTATCAGAGATAGTCATAATAGCTAGCGCATCAACATGGTATTGAGCAGCAAGATAGTAAAGAGCTGCTGCTTCCATTTCCACAGCCTTGACTCCCCATTTACCAAGCTCGATGTTCTTTTCAAAGTAGTTTGAATAAAAGACATCAGATGACAAAACGTTCCCAACGTGGGTGGTCATACCAAGTTCTTTGGCAATATGATAGGACTTATCTAGCAAATCAAAGCTAGCAATTTGTGGAAAATCGTACTGCGGCCAGTCATTACGGATGATGTTAGAGTTGGTTGCGGCTGCCTGCGCCAAAACCAATTCACGGACGTGAACATCCTCGTTTAACGAACCAGCGGTTCCCACACGAATCAACTTCTTCACACCGTAGTCAACAATCAACTCACGCGCGTAGATCGAAATAGATGGCATCCCCATCCCAGTTCCCATGACAGATACACGGTGACCCTTGTAAGTACCAGTGTAACCAAACATGTTACGCACTTCGTTAAAACAAACAGCATCTTCAAGGAAATTCTCCGCAATAAACTTAGCACGAAGAGGATCCCCAGGAAGAAGAATTTTGTCAGCAATTTCACCCTGCTGAGCAGCAATATGGATAGACATAATTTATGATACAAAGAGCGACAAGAAAACGACTGAAAATTAGGAATCTGACGAGAAATCCTGATTTCTCAGTCAGATTATCTATTTTCCGAGTTTTCCGCTCGTGTTCAAATTAGAACACTTCACTCTACCTTTCTTTTTTATATTTTATACTGAGAAAGATACCAAACCCGTCAAAAAGCGAAGGAAAAATAGGAGTTGGGCGCAGTGAGCGATGCTCGCTAGACCAACTATCTTTTTCCTACTGCTTTTAGGGTGGGGTCAATTCCTTTCTTTTTAAATTTTGATTATATAGAAGAGAATAGCCCGTATTCAGTTCAACAAATACGGTTTACCCATCCTTTCTTTTATTGTTATGAAAAGTTTTCCGCTCGTGTTCAAATTAGAACACACGCTCTACCTTTCTTTTTTATATATTTCTATTATATACTTTTATTTTTATATTTTATAGCTAGGAAAAATCGGATTCAATCAAGACTCCAATAAGCCTACTTCATTTTTATTTAAAACAATTATTAATAAATTGAGACTATTTTTTAATCTTTTAAATCAAATCATTGACTAGAAGAAATGGGTATTTCCTACCTAATTACTTAATTCTTTGACTTCTGACACAGTATGCTAGCCCAAGGAAAGCGGTCTAACATTTTTGCAAAGTCATAAGCTA
The DNA here is from genome assembly GCF_905187535.1 of Streptococcus mitis. Lineage (GTDB taxonomy): Bacteria > Bacillota > Bacilli > Lactobacillales > Streptococcaceae > Streptococcus > Streptococcus mitis_BS. The sequence continues at coordinate 143,350 of NZ_CAJJIE010000060.1, read as the reverse complement.
GGAAAGCCGTTATTAAGAGATACGGAAGAGAATCTAAACCTACCCCAGTGAAGCCTATTACTAATCCAGTTGCAGAAATGGGCGCTCTCAAGGTTACAGATAAAAAGCAAACAGATCCCAAAAGCAACATGGTTAACTTACTATCTCCACCTAGAATTATGCCAAGGAGGGCAGCTCCAGCTATCCCCAAAGCAAAAGATGGCGTAAGTGTACCACCATAGGCCCCTGCCCACAGAGTAATAAGAACGACCAGTGCTTTTAGGATAAACAAGAGGAGTACTGTTTTTCCATTGCTACCATTTAATACTTCCTGAGCCATCATCCGTCCATTTCCAAGTAGATGTGGAAAATAACTTGCCAATCCAACAAGAAAAAGAAAAGCTGAGGGCAATGTGAGAAGTATGCGTTTATCTTTTATCCTTTTTGAAGACGCTTCTTTACTTAAGCGACCAAAAAGCCAAGCTAGTGGGGTTAAGAAAAGAAGTAATAAGGGAATAATCCATATTTCCTTTAATGACCATGTGATGGCTGGAATCTGGTAGAGAGCCTGATCTGAAATAACCAAGCCTGCTGTATAGGTTGAAACATAGGTAGTCAAACCGACTAAGACAAATCGTTTAATAGATAGAGCAATTCCTAGGGTTTCAAAAACAAAGAAGACACTTGTTAATGGAACCTGATAAACAGCCGCTAAACCAGCACCAGCACCACAAGCAAGGAGAAAAATACGATCCTTCATAGACAGTATACATATATTTCCAATTGGTCCTGCAAACAGAGTCCCAATCTCTCGTGGTGCAGCTTCTTTACCAATGGGTGCTCCCCCTCCAACTGCAATGATCTGCCAAATTGAATGAAATAGCTGTTTTAGAAAATGAAGCTTGTATTGTGAAGTCTCATCCTTCATCTGAGCTTTGATAGAATAAATCTTCGACCCTTTTTGCAAGAAATACCAGACCAAGGATGAGCCAAGACCCACGATTATTAAACTTAGTCCTATCCGTGAGGAGGAAACTCCATCTGTCAAAAATCCACTATGATGCTCTGACTGACCAAAAGCTAGTTCCTCCACCATCTCTAAAAGATAATGGAGAAAAATACCAGATAAACCAGAAACTATTCCTTGTAGAATTACTGCTAGGAATAATCTAAAATTATAAGGGATTCTTCGAAAAATACTCCTCAATTCTATTAACATGATTACAATTCTGCAAGAATCGCTTTAAGCAAGCCCTTGAAATCACCTTTAACACGTTCTGTTACTTCTACAACTTCTTCGTGGTTGAGTTCTTCTTGGAAACCAGCTGCAAAGTTAGTGATACATGAAATTCCCAGAACTTTCAAGCCTGAGTGGGCTGCCACGATAACTTCAGGAACAGTAGACATACCAACCGCATCTGCTCCAAGCGTCTTATAAGCACGGATTTCTGCTGGTGTTTCATAAGTTGGACCAGTAACACCGATATAGACACCTTCATCAAGCTTGATATCAAGTTTTTTAGCCACTTCATGGGCAGTAGCACGGTATTCTGGTGTGTAGGCCTTAGACATATCTGGGAAACGAGGACCAAAGTCATCCAAATTTTCACCCATCAATGGGTTTTGACCTGTCATGTTGATATGGTCTGAGATAGCCATCAAAGTACCAGGCCCATAGCCAATACCACCAGCAGCATTGGTTACAATAACACCTTCACATCCAAGAACTTTCATGACACGAACTGGGAAAGTCACGACTTCAAGAGGATTTCCTTCATAGAAATGGAAACGACCTTGAAGAGCCAAGACTTTTCGACCTGCAAGTTCTCCATATACCAATTTACCAGCGTGACCAACTACTGTAGAGCGGCCCCAGTTTGGAATCTCAGCATAGTCTACTACAACTGGATTTTCGATTTCTTCTGCCAATTCTCCAAGTCCTGATCCAAGGATTAGACCGAACTCAGGTGCTTGGATTCCCTTGTCTTTCAGGAAGGCAGCTGTTTCATTGATTTTATCTAAAAATGTCATTGTGTGTCTCCTTTATTATTTTTTAGCATTTGACCGATTTTGTCAAAGGTTTTGGCATTGCGAATGGTGATTTGGCGGTAGAAAGGCATCTTGAGCAAGTACTTATGATAGGCAGTTGCATAGTAGGATTCCTCAGAGAATTTTCCCCAGAAAATCCCAAGTTTTCCAAAATGAACGACTTCATCTTCCAGTTCCAAACTGTTCACTTTCTCGATCACTTGATCCACATCCAAGCTCTCCGTGTAAAAGAGAACGTCTTTTCGTGCCAAATCTTTGGTCCACCAATCTGGCAGATTCTTCAGCTCTGCTTCATAGTCTTCCTGACTTAGCAAGGAAAAGCTCTGAATAAATGGATAATGGACTTCAAAGAATGCCTCTAACTTTTCAACCAATCGTTCTTTGGGGGCTGTCGAAGTAAAGAAAATATTGCCACTGTTGATGTAGGTCTCAACCTTTTCCAGTCCCAACTCTGTCAGTTCTTGACGAAGTTGCGCCATGACAACCTTATTTTTCCCACCTACATTAATGCCCCGAACAAGTAAAGCATAGCGCGTCATCTTATACCAATTTATCTAAGAAACTTTCACCAATCATGGCAGTTTCAACACCAAAGTTATCCGCAACTGTCGCTGAGATATCTGCAAAATGTCCGACTGGTAGCAAACCGTTCCCTTTAAAGGCAGGGCTGTAGGCCAACAATGGAATATATTCACGAGTGTGGTCTGTTCCTGCGTAAGTTGGATCGTTCCCGTGATCCGCAGTAATCAAGAGAAGGTCATTCTCTCTCATGGCTGCGATAATTTCAGGCAAGCGTTCATCAAACTCATGCAAACAATCACGGTAACCATGAGCATTGCGACGGTGGCCGTAAAGGGCATCAAAGTCAACTAAGTTTGTGAAGGAGAATCCTTTTTCAAATTCAGCAAGTCCCATGGTCTTCAATAATGTATCAATTCCGTGGCTGTTTGACTTGTTGTGGCCCATGTCATGGTTGATACCAGCACCGTTAAAGATATCATTGATTTTACCAACAGCGTAAGTATCGATACCAGCTTCATTCAATTTATCCAAAACAGTCGGTGCAAATGGGGATACGGCCAAGTCACGACGGTTTGCTGTACGAGTGAAGTTTCCAGGCTCACCAACATAAGGACGGGCAATGATACGACCTAGAAGGGCAGGACGCTCAAGTGTAATTGAACGAGCGTATTCACAGATACGGTACAATTCATCTAAAGGAATAATGTCTTCGTGGGCAGCAATTTGCAAAACCGGGTCAGCTGAAGTATAGATAATCAACTCTCCAGTTTCCATCTGACGTGGTCCAAAATCATCGATAACGGCTGTTCCTGAGTAAGGTTTGTTAGCTTCACGAATAACCTTGCGTCCTGAAAATTCTTCGATTTTTGTCAAGATTTCTTCTGGGAATCCGTTCCAAAAAGTATCGAAAGGCTCAGTAATATTGAGTCCCATGATTTCCCAGTGTCCAGTCATAGTATCCTTACCAAGAGATACTTCTTCTAATTTTGTTGCATATCCTGTTGGATTGCTTTCAGCTGGAACAGTCTTAAGAGGAGTTTCTCGAGGAATATTTCCAAGACCAATTTTAGCCATGTTTGGGACATTCAAACCAACTGCTTTTGAAATGTGTCCTAATGTGTCAGAAGCTCCATCTGGAACTCCTGCATTGACAAAGTTATTAGCATCTGGTGCAGCACCGATTCCTACAGAATCTAATACCACCAAGTGAATACGATTAAATTTTGACATAGTGTATCTCCTTATTATTTTAGTTATCTTGCTTTTGTTGAAGTTAAAATCTGAACCCCGTCTCGTCCAGCAACGATGACCTTATCCACCATTTGGTTAAATAAGCCGTGCTCTACAACACCAACGATATGGTCCAATTCTTGGCCAAAGGTAATTGGATCTTCAATGACATCCAAGGCAAGGTCAATGATAAAATTCTGCATATCGGTCACAAAACGGTGGCCGTCTTTTTCACGGAAACTTGGTTTGTAGCCAGCTCGCTCAAAACGCCGAAAGACCTGTTCTGCGCCATACTGAACCACTTCTACAGGCAATTTAAAAGCACCTAGTTTGTCGACCAGCTTGCTTTCATCCACCACCCAAATGTATTCTTTTGAGGGCGTTGCGACAACCTTCTCCATCAGAAGGGCACCACCACCGCCTTTGATTCCGTTAAACTGATTATCCACTTCATCCGCTCCATCAACCGTCACATCGACAACATCTACTTGGTCAATAGACTTGAGCGGGATATTAAGCCCTTCAGCCTGTTTACTAGTCACACTAGAAGTCGTTACAGCTGTAATCTGCAATCCTTCTTCCTTGATACGACGACCGATTTCTTCGACAAAATAATAGGCAGTAGACCCCGTTCCAAGTCCGACTACCATGCCATCCTTGACAAACTCAGCAGCCTTGATACCTGCCATTTTCTTCAGATTTTCCACTCAAACACCTCCATCAAAGAGCTATTTCTATTATAACATGTATCCGTTTTTATTTCATGGATACACTGGAAAAACCCGAACATTTTTATGTCCACCTTGTTTTGGTAGTTATAATCTTAGTTATGAGAACTTGTAGATAAAAACAGGTCCTAGCCAAAAGCAACAACAGTTGATTTTTTATCATAAAGATGATTAAATAGTTAAGTACAGAAAAGGAGAAATAAGATGAACCCATTAGATTTGTTTAACCAAGTAAAAGAATTAATCGAAACAAAAGATTTCGAAGCTGCAAAAACATTTGTTGCAGAAAATCAAGAACAGCTTGGAGAATACTTCTCCCAAGCTCAACAGTTGATTTCTGGTTCTGAAGGTCTAGATGGCCTCGTTGGAAAGATTAAAGGATTTTTCTAAAAGATATAAAGGCGCCTGAAACGATCAGGTGCCTTTTTGAGATATTTTTTTCATTATTTTGGGAAGATAAGAGCTAATTTCCGTCGGCAAGACCACATAATGTTCTTGAGATAGTTCTTGGGCTATGGCTGAATGAAGATGGGTTGCTACTGCCACACGTTCGTAGACACTGGCCTGTCGAAATTGGCCTACAAATCCTGCAATCATTCCAGCTAGTGTATCTCCCATACCACCAGTCGCCTGATAGGGACCGCCAACTTGTAACTGGTAATAATCAGATTGACCAACTTTCCAAATACGTGTAGCTGAACCTTTCTCCACCAAAATTGTTCCTTGAGGGAAAGAAGTCAGGGCACTAGCCGTTGTATCTTCCTTTTGCTTTTCAATAGCAATACCAGACAGCTTTTCCCATTCTTTTTGGTGGGGAGTTAGGATAAGCTGGTTAGATGGAAACGACAAACTTGTTCTAGCAAGAATGGTTAATGCCCCTCCATCTACAATCAAAATCTGATTCTTTTTTAAGCTAGCAAAGGCCTGTTGTACTAGATTTTCTCCATAAGTATCGTCTCGTAAACCAGGCCCCAGCAAGACAACTTCTGCCTTCTCCAATTGCTCTTTTAACAATTGCTGGTCTTGAAGAGAAAAGGCCATAGCCTCAGGTAAATGACTGTGCAAAGCTGGGATATTTTCTCTATCTGTTCCAACGGTCACCAAACCAGCTCCACTTTTAACAGCTGCCAGAGCAGCCATGATGATAGCTCCACCATAAGGATACGTCCCACCAAGCAACAGCAGACGGCCATAGTCTCCTTTATGACTGGTACGAGATCGTTCAATAATGACTCTTTCTAATAATGCTTGATCAATCACTTTCATCTTTTTTCCTCAACTATCCTTTATCTGATTGTTTTAAAACAACTTGATAGACTTTCTTAGTCCACTCTTCTAAGTCTTCTCCAGCATAGTCAAGATAATGCACCCTATCTTGTATTTTAGTTGGAATAATATTTTCAAATTGGCTCTTATTATGAGTTGGAATAATACAAATATACAACTCACTAAATAAATTCAACATGTCCTTAATTTTTGCAACATGGTAGCCATCAAAAATATAACCAGTAACTTTAATCAAATCTGTATAGATAAAATGAAAACTCACTCCAGGAATAAACTTGTCTTGTAATTCTTTCTCTGAAGGAGCTCGACCTAATAAACGCTCCATCGCTAATCGATAACCAGAACTTGTATTTGACCATCCTAACATGACATAGTCAAAATAATCTATCGGATCCGATGCAGCATTTCTACTATCCAAAACCAACTCCTCAGCATCTCGCCCAAAAGCTTTCACAGCAGATAAGAGCTGACCTGTTTTAAAGATAGAAATCGCTGCATCTATAGTCGTAGTATGACTACAGTAGTCTGAAGTCACTAACCTCTTATGTAGATCATAAGTCGAGGCTACTCTTTTATCTGTAGGGGTAAATGGTGGCAGAAAGGGATGCTGACAGATGTAATCTAAAATTTCTTTTTTTAAACAAGAATCAGCACACTCAATACTTGTTTGACGTTTATGAAGTTTTTCGTAAGCTATAAATTTAGCAATTTTTTCTAATTCCCACTCTTGAATATTTGGATAATCAATTAGTGCTAAGTAGTATATTCCATCCCATTGTAAACTATATTCCCCATTATAAATTTTTAAAATCATTTAATTACCTCACTCCATTATACAACAAAAAGGAGGCGCATACCTCCTTTTATAAACTTATTCCTAAAATTTAATATTCATTTCTGCCATTTTAGATATAGCTATAGAAAATACACTTTCCTCAGAAAATTTTTCTCTTATTTTCTATCCAATGTCCGGAGTGCTGCTTGATAAGTTTGCTCCATCAGCATAGTAATGGTCATAGGACCTACACCTCCAGGAACTGGCGTAATATGGCTAGTAAGTGGAGCAACTGCCTCATAATCCACATCCCCACAGAGCTTACCATTTTCATCACTATTCATCCCAACGTCAATGACTACCGCACCTGGTTTGACAAAGTCAGCAGTCACAAACTTGGCACGACCGATTGCAACAACCAGAATATCTGCTTTAGCAGCCACCTTGGCAAGATTATGAGTCCGTGAGTGGGTCAAAGTCACTGTAGCATTCTTTGCCAAAAGAAGCTGGGCCATAGGTTTTCCAACGATATTGGAACGACCGATGACGACCGCATTTTTACCTTCTAAATCAATTCCATATTCATGAAACATTTCCATAATTCCTGCAGGTGTTGATGGAATCATGACTGGATGACCAGACCAAAGACGCCCCATGTTTAGGGGATGGAAACCATCCACATCCTTTTCTGGGTCAATGGCTAATAAAACCGCCTCTTCATCGATATGTTTTGGTAATGGCAACTGAACCAAAATCCCATGCCAAGCTGAATCTTGATTGTATTTGGCAATCAAGTCTAACAATTCCTCTTGAGTAATGGTATCTGGAACTCGCACAACTTCACTACGGAAACCAGCCGCAAGGGCAGAACGTTCCTTGTTGCGAACGTAGACTTGGCTGGCTGGATTGTCTCCCACCAAAATCACTACCAAACCAGGTACTAGACCTGTTTCTTCCTTTAATTTTGCAGTCTTTTCAGCCAGCTGTCCTTGTAATTTAGCTGCTAGAGCCTTCCCATCAATAATCTGTGTCATATCACTTCTCTTTTCTTTCAAATATCTTCCATTATATCAAAAACTGCTATTCCCCTCTAACACTTCTTTCCTAGGCTATCCTATAGTTTCAAACTATAAGAAAAAGCTCTAGTCGAGCTTTTCATTAATCTATACTTTATATGTAAAGTTGGCTACAAATAGCTAAACAAAGCTAACTTATAAAACCTTACTCAAGAAGTCTTTAGTCCGTTGTTCTTGGGTTTGTTCAAAAATCTGTTCAGGTGTTCCATCTTCAACAACCACGCCGTCTGCCATAAAGATGACACGATCTGCCACCTCACGAGCAAATCCCATTTCATGTGTTACGATAACCATGGTCATTCCTGACTTGGCTAAGTCTTGCATAACAGCCAACACCTCACCTACCATTTCAGGGTCCAGGGCTGAAGTTGGCTCGTCAAAGAGCAAGACATCAGGTTCCATAGCCAAACCACGCGCGATGGCAATCCGCTGTTGCTGACCACCTGACAAACTCTGTGGATAAGCAGTTGTCTTATCTGGTAAACCAACTTTTTCCAAAAGTTCCTGAGCTCTCTTCTCTGCAACTTCCTTACTTTCACCTTTGGTCTTGATAGGAGACAAGGTGATATTTTCCATCACAGTCATATTAGGAAAGAGATTAAATTGTTGGAAAACCATGCCCATCTTCTCACGCATGGCAAAGAGGTCATTCTTCTTGTCCGTAATATCGACTCCCTCAAAGATAACCTTCCCCTTGGTCGCTTCTTCCAACAAATTCATAGAGCGAAGCAAGGTAGATTTCCCGCTCCCTGAAGGACCGATGATAACGACAACTTCTCCTCTTTTAATCTCGAGGTTGATGCCCTTCAATACTTCATTCTTTCCAAAGGATTTATGTAAATTTTCAATTTTTATCAAGGTTTCTGTCATTATTTCTTATCTCCTTGTCCCATACGTTTTTCAAAAGCTTTCAAGGCCACTGTCAAAATAGAGGTCATAATCAAGTAATAAAAGGCTGCAAATAAAAGTGGTGTTAAAGGTAGATAGGTTGTTGTAGAAACTGTTGTAGCTCCATTCCACAACTCCATAACACCGATAGCTGATAAGAGGGAACTATCCTTGATAATAGTGATAAATTCGTTCCCCAATGCTGGCAAAATATTTTTGATAGCTTGTGGCAAAATCACATAGCGCATCGCATTTTTAGGACGAATCCCTAAAGAATAGGCCGCCTCTAACTGCCCCTTAGGAACCGCATTAATCCCAGCCCGAACAGTCTCAGAAACATAAGCACCACTGTTCATAGAAATAATCAAAATCCCTGGAATCAGACGAGAAAGGTCAACACCTAAAATCCCAACCTGAATAGTCGGAGCATTGATATGCATAAGAGCAAAGGCAATCATAATCTGAACCATCATTGGCGTCCCGCGGAAAATCCAAACGTACAAGTTGGCTAGCCAAACAAGCGGTTTAAACTTTGAACGTTGCCCAAAAGCCAAGACAACACCCAAAATAGTTCCCAAAAAGACAACACAGATAGAAATGAGAACCGTCACAACAGCCCCATAGTTAAAATAAGGTAAATACTTAGGTAAAAAAGAAAAATTCATAGTCACACTGCTTTCTAAAATAGAATACTGTATGATTATAACATCAATTGAATTAAAATTCAAATCTTTTGTCTAATTTATTCAAAAAAACTTTAAGCTAGTAGAATTAGCGAGAAATCTTAGTTTTTTCTAGGCAAGTTGGCCTCCTTTATGGTAAAATAGTAACGATAAGAAATGAAGGAGAATCAAAATGGAATCACATTTGGTTAGAATCATCAACCGCCTTGAAGCAATGGCAAAAGACGGCGGAAATTTAAAACGTAATTTTGAACGCGAAGGAGTTGTTGTTGCAGAAGTTGCATACAGTCACGACGAAGAAAACGGCTCAATCTTTACCCTTCGTGATGTCGAAGCTCGCGAAACTTATACGTTTGATAGCATTGACTTGATTGCAATGGAAATTTACGAACTTCTTTACTAATACAAAACAAGCTGGGATTACACCCTGCATGTCTAACCAAAATCCTTTTTGTCTCACAAATAGGATTTTTTTATAGTCCAAATCCACAAAGTTCTTCATTGTAACAACTTCTCAAAGCTGCAATCTTTTTACTTGCTTTACACCCCAATCCTGTTATAATGAGAGTATAGAAATTTGACTATTTTTGACCATTAAACAGGTCAGGCTAAATAAAGAAATGAGGTAGATGTATGCTTTGTCAAAACTGTAAAATCAACGACTCAACAATTCATCTTTATACCAATCTCAATGGAAAACAAAAACAAATTGACCTCTGTCAAAACTGCTATAAGATTATCAAAACAGATCCTAACAATAGCCTCTTTAAAGGTATGACAGATCTGAACAATCGTGACTTTGATCCTTTTGGTGATTTCTTCAATGACTTAAACAATTTTAGACCTTCTAACAACACTCCTCCTACTCCCCCAACCCAATCAGGTGGAGGTTACGGTGGAAATGGCGGTTATGGTTCTCAAAATCGTGGACCTGCCCAAACTCCGCCGCCTAGCCAAGAAAAAGGCCTGCTGGAAGAATTTGGTATCAACGTAACTGAAATTGCCCGTCGTGGAGATATTGACCCTGTTATTGGACGCGACGATGAGATTATCCGTGTCATCGAAATTCTCAATCGTAGAACCAAGAATAATCCTGTCCTTATCGGTGAACCAGGTGTCGGAAAAACTGCTGTTGTAGAAGGCCTAGCTCAGAAAATAGTCGATGGCGATGTCCCACATAAACTCCAAGGTAAACAAGTCATCCGCCTAGATGTGGTTAGCCTGGTTCAAGGAACAGGTATCCGTGGACAATTTGAAGAACGCATGCAAAAACTCATGGAAGAAATTCGCAAACGTGAGGACATCATCCTCTTTATCGATGAAATCCATGAAATTGTTGGTGCAGGTTCTGCAGGCGATGGCAATATGGATGCTGGAAATATCCTCAAGCCAGCTCTTGCTCGTGGAGAACTGCAATTGGTTGGTGCCACTACCCTCAATGAATATCGTATCATTGAAAAAGATGCTGCCCTAGAGCGTCGTATGCAACCTGTTAAGGTGGATGAACCAACAGTAGAGGAAACAATCACTATCCTCAAAGGCATTCAAAAGAAATACGAAGACTACCACCACGTTCAGTATACCGATGCTGCAATTGAAGCAGCTGCAACTCTTTCCAACCGCTACATCCAAGATCGCTTCTTACCTGACAAGGCCATTGACCTCCTAGATGAAGCGGGTTCTAAGATGAACTTGACCTTAAACTTTGTGGATCCTAAAGTCATCGATCAGCGCTTGATTGAGGCTGAAAATCTTAAATCTCAAGCTACACGGGAGGAAGATTTTGAGAAGGCGGCCTACTTCCGCGACCAGATTACCAAGTATAAGGAAATGCAAAAGAAAAAGGTCACGGATCAGGATACTCCTATCATCAGCGAGAAAACCATTGAGCATATTATCGAGCAGAAAACCAATATCCCTGTTGGTGATTTAAAAGAGAAAGAACAATCGCAACTCATCCATCTAGCCGAAGATCTTAAGTCTCATGTTATTGGCCAAGATGATGCTGTCGATAAGATTGCCAAGGCTATTCGCCGTAATCGTGTCGGTCTCGGGACGCCTAACCGTCCAATTGGAAGCTTCCTCTTTGTCGGACCAACTGGGGTCGGTAAGACAGAACTTTCTAAACAACTAGCTATCGAACTCTTTGGTTCTGTTGACAGCATGATTCGCTTTGATATGAGCGAATACATGGAAAAACACAGTGTAGCTAAGTTGGTCGGTGCCCCTCCAGGTTATGTCGGCTATGACGAGGCTGGGCAACTGACTGAAAAAGTTCGTCGCAATCCATATTCTCTTATTCTCTTGGATGAAGTAGAGAAAGCCCATCCAGATGTTATGCACATGTTCCTCCAGGTCTTGGACGATGGTCGTTTGACCGATGGGCAAGGACGCACCGTTAGCTTCAAGGACACCATCATCATTATGACTTCAAATGCTGGGACTGGAAAAGCCGAAGCCAGCGTTGGTTTTGGAGCTGCTAGAGAAGGAAGGACCAATTCTGTTCTTGGTGAACTCGGTAACTTCTTTAGTCCAGAGTTTATGAACCGTTTTGATGGTATTATCGAATTTAAGGCTCTCAGCAAGGATAATCTCCTTCAGATTGTCGAGCTCATGCTGGCAGATGTTAACAAACGCCTCTCTAGCAACAACATTCATTTAGATGTAACGGACAAGGTCAAGGAAAAATTAGTTGACCTCGGTTATGATCCAAAAATGGGAGCACGCCCACTTCGTCGTACTATTCAAGACTATATTGAGGACGCAATCACTGACTACTACCTTGAAAATCCAAGCGAAAAAGACCTCAAGGCAGTTATGACCAGTAAGGGCAAGATTCAAATCAAGTCTGCCAAAAAAGCTGAAGTTAAAACTTCTGAAAAAGAAGTATAAATCCTATAGAAAAGGAGTAGAAAATAAAAATTTTCTGCTCCTTTTTACTAAAATAACTATAAGTTCTTGACAGCTCGGCCTTTGTCCATTAAGATAATAATAAAGATAATAGATAATGAGGAAAATGCAATGGCAAACCCAACTTTCGGAGAAAAAAAAGCGAATACTGACTATGTTGCTCGTTATGGCGTATATGCTGTTATCCCTGATGCTGAGCAAAAACAAATTGTTCTTGTTCAAGCACCAAATGGTGCTTGGTTCCTACCAGGTGGTGAAATTGAAGCAGGTGAAAATCATCAAGAAGCCCTAAAGCGTGAATTGATTGAAGAGCTTGGCTTCACAGCTGAAATTGGTACCTATTACGGACAAGCTGACGAATATTTTTATTCTCGTCACCGTGACACCTACTACTACAATCCCGCCTACCTCTATGAAGCGACCTCTTTCAAAGAAGTGCAAAAGCCACTAGAGGACTTTAATCATATTGCCTGGTTCCCTATTGACGAGGCTATTAAAAACCTCAAACGTGGTAGCCATAAATGGGCTATTGAATCTTGGAAAAAACAGCATAAGATTGACTAAATCAAGCTACTTTATTTAAAAAGTGCTATAATAGAATTAGAAAATCGGAGGAAATGTTATGAAGCTAATCAATACGACAAACTCACACTCGCAACTTGTAAAAAGCCAGCTAGAAAGTACAGATGCAACCCTTGTTGAGGTTTATTCTGCAGGGAATACAGATGTTATTTTTACCCAAGCTCCGCTTCACTATGAAATCCTCATCTCAAACAAACACCGCGCTATTCGCGAGCCTGAAATCGAAGCTATTCAAGAATTTTTCTTGAAACGTAAAATTAATAAGGACTCTATTGATGAGGCCAATATTAAAACACTCTATTCAGAAAAATTAATTGGAATTTCGATTCCAACCAAATAAAATCTTGGAGAGATTAGAAAGTGATTTGAACCTTATGAAACAAAATTAGGTTTATTTAGCTTTTTAAATCGTCTCCAATTTTTTTCTTGAAATCCTATCAAACACGGTTTTATAGGTAATAAAGGAGACATGATATATCGAGAGGCACGAATTGAGGAATACGAAAAAATTGGAAAACTATTAGCCAATTCCTTTCTTGACTATCCCTTCTTAACGATTATAAGGGATGATTTAAAGAAACCTGACTCCTATCCTGCTTTTGTAGAAACATTGCAAATGTTACTCACTAGAGTCTATATTAAAAAGGGAAACTGTTTAATTGCGGAACAAGATGGAGAATTACTAGCAGTCGCCCTTTTGCAACTGAAGGATTTTTGTATACTATCCTATCTACGAAATGGCGGTTCAAAAATTTTTCGCTACATTCGGCCTCAAAATCTCCTTAAATACTTTGACTTTGTAAAACGTTCCAAAAAGTATTTAGAACAATCAGGAGAGTTTGATTGGTATTTGATGGCTTTAGCTGTTAATACAGCAAGAAAGGGGCAGGGAATAGGCAGTACTTTTCTGACACAAGGGATTGAACCCTATGTTAAATCAAAAGGCTGTAAGCACTTGGGTCTCATAACTAATACAGCTAGAAATGCCTCATTCTACGAAAAAAACAATTATATACTACTAGACTTTATGGATCTGGAATACGGTTCAAGATCAATTGGTAACTGGGCTTTTTTAAAAATAATGAATAAATAAAAAAGATTTGGTTCTGCTTCTCACAGAACCAAATCTTTTTATTATATTAGAAACGAATCGTCTCACGTGTTTTTTCGTATGAAGAGACAAAACGGTTGGTTACACCTGGTTCTGCAACTTCCAAAGCTTGCGAAATCTTATCAAATGAAGCATGATAATCAAATTCTTTTTCAAAAATTTCTAATGATTCATTAAAGGCTTCTTGAATTCGTTCATCAAATGAGCGGTAACGGTTCGAATACTGTAGTAATTGTTCTGTCAACGTTGCATATTGAACAATATTATAAGTTTCTTCTTCAAGTTCTTCCATATCATTTGTCGTAATTTCAAGCATACGGTTCACAGCTTCGATATTGACCTGGGCTTCTTCAAGTTCAGCCATCAACTCCTCTGTATGATTACTTGCTGTGAAGAACAACTGTAAGAAACTCTGAGGAATACCTGGAAGATTGCGTTTTTCCATATATCTCTTAATTGTGTGAAGACGATTAACATAAACATTTGCCTTTTGGCGAGCATTGATATCATCTTTTTCAATCTGAGCAAGACGTTGACTAACTGCAACTTGTTCATCTTCAATTTCTTTTAAAGTCGCTTGTAAGTTTTCTAAACGTTCTTCAAGCAATGAATAAGGCTCAGAATGTTCCTCTTGTTCAGAAGTTAACTCCAATACAGATTCTTCCAAAGACTCTAACTCAGCTTGTAATCTGTGAACATGACTAACATCCGTTTCAGATAGTAGGTAATTGTTACTCAATCGTTGAATATCTTCCACTAAAACAGCATTACTATCTTTCATGTGTTTCAAATATGTAGGAAGTGTTGCTACTAAGCCTTCTACTACTTTTTGAGCAGCGATTTCTCGTGTAAAGATATCATAGAGTGCATTGATTTCTTCTTGAACTTGAGTATTTTCATACTCAGCATTATCCAACTCTAATTGTGCAATATTTTCGTGGTTTTTCTTCAAAGATTCATAAAGCAATTGGAAGCGAGATTCAATATCCGTTTCAGCAAAATGATAGTTAGCATCTAAAAGCTTACGGTAACCATCCTCCAAATCTTCCAATTGATCAGGTAGCTCTTTAGATAATGTTTTTACAATCGCTGGCAGGCGGTCAACAATGTGACTCAAAGCCAAGATATGATTTTCAGCATTATCCAAAATCACAGCAGCTTCTACTGGGTCACCTGAAGTGTTCAAAGTAACAAACTGAGAAAACTCTGATTGGATATTTTCCAATTGTTTTTCGATTTCAGATAAACCTTGGCCATATTCTTCAGAATGATCAGCCACTCGGTGTTGCAACTCTTCAAACAAGTCCAAGGTATGAAGAACACGACCGCTGTTTTTAGATTCTTGTTTCTCCAAATCTGCCAAGGCATTGCGAATTGCCGCAATATCTTCTTCAATCAAGGTAATTTGGCTCTCGATTTGGTCAATTTGATGACTAGCCTTAAAAAAACGGAATGAATTGTTATAACCTTCTGCCTCGAAAAGATTATTTTCGATATCGGCAAAAGAGTTAAGAGATAAGTCAACCCATTTTTGGTTCCACTCACGGAAAGTCACCTGACTTTGTCCAATCAAGTGCATATTTTTTACAGCTTCAACTTCATCGTTTACTGGAAGATTGTACAGCTCTTCTTTTTTCTCTTCTAAAATTGCTAATTTACTTTCATTTCGTTTTCGTACGTAGATTGCGATAGCATAGGCAATCACTAAGAAAACTGCAACTGCAATTGCAAGATAAATTACTAGTCTATCAGACATATTAAACTCCTTTTTTACTTGAAACAATCGTAATGATTATATCATATTTTTTAGACCAAGGGAACTACTTCTCCCGATTTTTTAGACATCAAGTGTACTATAGACGGCATTTTCTTCGATAAATTCACGGCGAGGCTCAACTCGATCCCCCATCAACATATCAAAGATTTTATCTGCCTCAGCTGCGTCATCCACAGAAACTCTAGCCATCAAGCGATGCTCGGGATCCATTGTTGTTTCCCATAACTGATGATCGTCCATTTCACCAAGACCTTTATACCTCTGAATAGTTGGTTTGGTACGACCTTCACTGTGGCGGGCTAAGGCTTCTTGGAGTTTAATTTCTTGGTCTGCTCCTGGCTGAATATATTCTTTAATCTCGCTTCCAACCTTGACACCATAGATTGGTGGTTGGGCGATATAAACATAACCAGCTTCTAGAATTGGTTTCATATAACGATAAATCAAGGTTAAAAGAAGGGTACGAATGTGGGCTCCATCGACATCGGCATCGGTCATCAAAACAAGTTTTTGGTAACGAGCTTTTGAAACATCAAATTCTGCACCAAATCCTGTTCCCATCGCTGTAAAAAGACTACGAATTTCTTCGTTAGCTAGAATCTTATCCATACTTGCCTTTTCAACGTTCAAAATCTTACCGCGAATCGGAAGGATTGCCTGAAATTCACGGTTACGACCAGATTTAGCTGAGCCACCTGCTGAGTCTCCTTCGACGATGAAAAGTTCTGTTTCAGCAGGATTATTTGAAGAACAATCTGCTAGTTTACCTGGAAGGTTGGAAATTTCCAAACCAGATTTTTTACGAGTGACTTCACGCGCACGCTTGGCAGCCACACGAGCCTTAGCAGCTAGAATTCCTTTTTCTACAATGCGTTTTGCAATTTGAGGATTCTCCATAAGGAAATCAGAGAATGCATCACTGAAGAGGCGATTGGTAATCTTGACCACTTCGCTATTTCCCAATTTGGTCTTGGTTTGTCCTTCAAACTGTGGATTTGGGTGTTTAACTGAGATAACTGCAGTTAATCCTTCACGAACATCTTCCCCTGTTAAGTTGTCTTCATTGTCTTTCAGTAACTTATTCTTACGAGCATAATCGTTGATGACACGTGTCAAGGCTGTACGGAAACCTTGCTCATGCGTTCCACCTTCATGGGTATGAATATTATTGGCGAAACTCATGACGTTTTCATGGTAACCAGTTGTGTACTGCATGGCTACCTCAACTGTGATATCATCCATCTCACCGTCTGTATAGATTGGTGTATCAAAGATTACATCCTTGTTCTCGTTGATATATTCAACGTAACTAGCAATCCCACCTTCATAATGATAATGCTTGGTTTGTTCCAAACCTTCACGCTTATCTGTGATGGAGATTTGAAGACCACGATTTAGAAAGGCCAACTCTTGAATCCGTTTATTTAATTTATCAAAATCAAAGGTTGTTGTTTCAGTGAAGATTTCTGGATCCGGTGTAAAGTGAACTGTTGTTCCCGTTTTATCCGTATCTCCAACCACCTCAAGGTCTGCGACAACATGACCACGACGATATTCTTGGTAATGAATCTTACCATTTTTGTGGACATGAACGTCTAATTGAGTAGAAAGAGCATTAACTACTGAAGACCCCACTCCATGAAGACCACCTGAGACCTTATATCCGCCACCGCCAAATTTTCCTCCAGCGTGAAGGACTGTAAAGACAGTCTCAACGGCAGGTCGACCTGTTTTTTCCTGAATATCGACTGGGATACCACGCCCATCATCAACAACTGTAATAGAATCATCTGGCTCAATAAAGACTTGAATAAGGCTGGCAAATCCTGCCAAGGCCTCATCAATTGAGTTATCAACAATTTCCCAGACTAGATGGTGAAGACCTTCTTTTGAGGTTGACCCGATATACATCCCTGGACGCATACGAACAGCCTCTAAGCCCTCTAAAACTTGAATTTGACTGGCATCATAATCTTGTGCCTGCAGATTTTTGATTTCTTCTGTCATCTTTTTCCTTTTTCTTACATGTCTAATACTTGTCTTAAATTCACGATACTGGTAAACAAGTGGGTAGCTAGTCCTGCAGCTTGTCCTGCTTCGATATCAATCGGTCGATCACCAATGACAAGCCCTGAACTAATTTGATACTTTTCTCTTAAATAAATCATGGACTCAGGATCTGGTTTTCTCTTAAAGCCTGAGTTAGAAGTCACCACTTCTGTAAAATAAACTGCTATAGAGGTTTTTTCTAAAATTTCCAAGACTTGATTATTTCGGTGAGAGACCAAAAAATGACGGCCACCTTGATTTGAGATATCTTTCAATAAATCAGAAACTCCATCAAACAAAATCGGATGTTCAAGCTCTCTGGCTTCATTTTCCTTGTATTTTTCTAAAAAATTCTCTAAGTTGGGAGCGAATGTCTCAATCGCAAAATCAGTAGAAACCTTTAAAGCCTGATAAACACTGTCATGGTCTTGTGTGATGCCATACAATACCAATGTTTCAACAAATGCAGCTGTTGAAGTTTCGTAATTATCCAGTAAAGTTCCACCTAAATCCCAGATGTAATCGTGATATTTCATACCCTTCATTATAGCATTTTTTTGTGAAAAAAGCGATGATTTCCCTGAGTTTTCCACATAAAAAAACGAGAGTTTGACTCCCGTTTTACTGATTTTTACCAAAGACATCTCGATAGAGCATTCCTGTTCGTAAAGTCTCTGCGTCTCCTCCTAATTGCTCCACCAACTCGTAGGCAAAGGCAAGGGCTGTTGAGGGGCCTCGACTGGTTGTCAAATGACCATCTACCACTACTGTTTCCTTGACGTAGTGACCATCAAGGATTTGCTCTTGAACGCCGTCATAACAAGTGTACTGCTTGTTTTTCAATAGCCCTGCTTGATTGAGGGCAATTGGCGCAGCACAAATGGCTGCTAGTTTTTTTCCTTCTTGCTCGAAGCTTTGCAACTCTTGAATCAAGGCCTGATTATCGCGCAAATGTGCAGAACCAGGCATGCCGCCAGGAAGAACAACCATATCATAGTCTGATAAATCACCATCAAAAACACGGTCTGCACTTACTTGGATTGCATGCGAACCCGTCACTTGCTCTTCAAAACCAACCATATCACAAGTAATATTTGCACGACGCAAAACATCCACAACTGTCAAAGCTTCAATTTCTTCAAAGCCTTGAGCTAACATAACTGCTACTTTTACCATGATTTTCTCCTTATTTGATTTGTTTTAATACAACCTTTTTCCGTTTGAATGGAACTTTTCCGCTCTTTTCTTCAGCTAGATTAGTCTGGTAACTCATTGATAAAAGCAAGCCAATACCAATCAAGTTACTGATAATAGCCGATCCTCCTTGCGAAATAAAAGGCAAGGGAATCCCAGTCAAAGGAAGCAAACCTGTCACAGCACCGATATTCTCAAAGATATGGAAGAGCAACATCATAATCAAACCTGTGGAAATATAGGTGTAGAACTGGTTATTTGATCTAAGAGTAATCTTCAACATACGGTAAATCAGCATGAGATAAAGGGTGATAACAAGAACAGAGCCAATAAAGCCAAAATCTTCTGCGATAACCGTGAAAATCATATCCGACTCTCGAACTGGAATAAGCAGATTAGAAGCATTAAACCCTTGTCCAAATAAGCCACCGCTTCCAATGGCAATCTGTCCTTGAGCCTGTTGGTAAGTGGTTGTTTGGGCAAAGTCAAATGGATTGAGCCAAGCCAAAATACGGTTAATTTGGTAGGTCGGCATTCCCAGTTGATGGAGAAAAGCCCGACCGTCCTTGCTGATAAAAATAGCTAAGAAACCAGCAATTCCTGTTACAGCAGTCACAAAAACTGGGATAATAATTTTCCAAGAAACTCCTGATAGCAAGACGATTCCTGAGAAAATGGCTACAAAAACCAAAGCCGTCCCTAAGTCACTTTGAAGTGCCAAAAGAACTAGGACTGGAATTGTAAAGAGAATCATCCAGAAAATCAACAAGAAGTCCAGCGGAACTGTACGTCTCCATTCCTTATGTTTTTTGGTAAACTGGACAATGACACGGGCCAACATGAGGATATAGGATATCTTCATAAACTCTGACGGCTGGAACAAGGTAACACCATTTACCGATACCCAGTTTTTGGCACCTGTTGATGCAACTAAGCTTGGATTATAAAAGACAATCGGTAAAACCATAAGTCCCAAGCCTAAAATATACAGAAAGGGGGTCACTTTCCAAAGAAATTCTGTATTAAAGAGCATGACGATAAAACCAATCACAAGCCCCAAGGCAATCCAGGCGACCTGCTGCCCTAAAATGGGCAGAATATTATTTGGATAATCATGACTAACGGCTATATAGATAGCCACCACGCCAATAACCAGTAGAAAAAACACTGGCAAGAGCAAACTATAATCGACTCTAGAGTCGAGAGAACGTTTCATATATACTAACCTTATACTTTCATACAATACTATTTATCAAAGTTCATTTAAAAATTTATCAATAGCCTCATCAACTTCGGATCGAGAGACGGTTTTAACAGTCGCTTCTTTTGCTAGAGAAGTTACAATTTGTTTGCCATATCGCTTTCCGACAATTCTCCTATCCAAAATAAGAGTTAAGGAACGTTGGTGTTCGCGTCTCATACTTCTTCCCAAAGCCTGTTTTAAACGAATAATGGCTATTGGCAACTGATAATCATAAAAGGCATTTTTTCCTTCCTGATTCAGTTCCTGATTAATCTTTTTCGTCAAGGGCTCTTGAGGATTTTGGAAAGGAAGTCTTGGTACAACTTGAATCACAAAAGGATGACTTGAAAAATCAACTCCCTCCCAGAAACTTGCTGCACCAAGCAGGATTTGTTGTTCACCTTTTTCAAAGCGTTTCTTCAGTTGATGAACATCCCCATTTTTATACTGGGCCAGATGGCTAACTGGAAGTAAATTCGATACTGCTAGAAGCATGTCTTTAGCAGTAAAGAGAACTAAAATCGGTTGCTGGAAAGCTCGAACATCCATCAGCAAATCAGCTACCTCTTTGGCGTAGACTTCTAAGGAGGTTTCTGTTACCAAGGGGAAATCTTTGACCAAGATCACTTCTTGATCCTGTTTTCCCCGAGCCTCAATCTTGACAAATTTGGCTTCAGGATAGCCTAAAAGATCTGCCAAAGAAACCCTCTGACTAATCTCAAGAGTAGCCGACACTCCCAAGACTTGACATGAATTAGGTATTAAAGAAGATAGAAGAATACGTCCTGATTTCGTAGAAGAAATTTGAATTTTCTTTTGACTCGTTTCAATTGCTTCAAGCCAGTAGTCTCGGTCAGCTGTAAAATAGCGGACCAGCTCCTCAAAGCCTTCTACTTCTAATTCTGAAAAATACTGGTGGAGATTGGCAAGAGAATCTAAGATATTTTTCCTAGATTTTCCAGACTGAAATTGTTCTATCAAGTAGAAGCACTCAAAGCGAATACTTTCTAATATTCGTTGCTGGACCTTATTTTGCTCGTCCAGTAAAGCCTTATCAAGCAATTCGATAATAGACTGGATATCGTAAGTCTCTTGAAGCAGATTTTCTAGAGCCAACAAGATCTTTTGAACTTCATCAATAATCAATAGACGGTCGCTGACAAATTCAGGATTATCTTCAAGTCTGGTTACAAGATAGGCATGATTGGTCACTAAAAGCTTGCAGGTTTGTGCCTTTTCTTGACTACGTTTCCAAAAATCTTCCGTCACAAATAAGCTCTGAGATGATAAATTCCCGTCATGACGAAGATCTATTAGAAAATGTTGGTAACGGTAGAGTTGCCCGATTTCATCCAAATCTCCTGTCTCTGTCTCAGTCAGCCAGACCAAGAGTTGCATTTTAAAGCGTCTAAATAAGCGATTTTCATCATTTTCCTGCAAGGAACGATAAAAGGCATCCAACTTCAGATAATTGTGTGGTCCTTTTAAACTATGAATATCTATATGGAACACTTCCTTGAGACGTTTACCTTCTTCTTCCATGATCTGATTTTGAAGAATCTTTGTCGGAACGCTAAGGACAATCTGACGATTTTCCACTTGGGACAAAGCAGGTAAGAGATATCCATAGGTTTTCCCAATCCCAGTCGGAGCTTGAATTAATGAGACAGGCTCATCTTTCAATAGCAAGCCAACCTCTTTAGCAAAACTTTCTTGTCGTTCCCTCACTTCAAGGTTCAACAAAGAAATATTTTTAGAAAAATCTTGGGATAGTTTTCGTGGCTCCAGGGGAGCTCCAGTTTTCTTGAAATACAGTCCTTGAACTTCGACCATGTCTGGAGAACTCAGGATGGATTGGCTGCGATAAATTTCTTCAATAACCAGGTAGGACTCATATAAGAGGGCGTCAGCCATTTCCAGCAAGCGTTCCAAGAGTCCTTTAGGAAGTTGGGCCATCTTTTCTCGTAAAAAAAGAAGTAATTCCGCAGTAGCTTGGGCATCTGAAAGGGCTGTGTGGGCGTGTTTTAGAGGAATTCCTAATTCTCGACACAATATCGGCAAGCTATATTTTTCCAGTTCAGGGAAAAAAACCTGAGCCAATTCGACCGTGTCAATACGAGGATTTCTTAGTTCATAGCCTTCAAAAAATAAATTTTCCGCCAAAAGATTGGCATCAAACTGAACATTATGGGCTACAAAAATCCCATCCTCCACCAAGTCAAAGATTTTTCTAGCAACTTGCGAAAAATCAGGTGCTTGCGCCAGACGTTGGTCTGTCAATCCTGTCAGTTCTTTGATATGAGCATCCAAGGGTTCATGTGGATTGACATCCGTCGTATAGTGATCGACGATTTTTCCGTCCTCAATCACGACAATTCCCACTTGGATAATTTTAGCCTTACTACCTGTGCTAGTTGCCTCTAAATCAACCACAACATAGCGATTACCAATCGTTTTCATTATAAAAAATTATACCAAAAAAAGGGCCATTTGGCACCTGCAAACATGGGATAATTTTCAAACTCAAGAACACTACTTGTCTTAAAAATCCCATCAAATAGAGCATCCTAGCCTACTTATTTTTTGAAAATATTGGAGAATAAGAAAAATTGAGAGAAGAAATGTTTGCATCTTCCTTCTCTCAACTATCCATTTACTTTATTTAACCATGTCAGGATCGTAGTCATAAAATCCTGTGTCAAGGAAACGGTTTTTAGGGTGTAACTTGCGTACTTCCTCATCCAGCAAGAAAGCTTGGTCATGGCTAAAGTTGCCCTCTTGGATCAAGCTACGCGCTTGGATAAAGAGTTTTGCAATCTCAACAAAGTTCTGACCAGGAGTGTAGAGACCTTCTAATTTCCAGTGAGTAAAACCATGCTCTACCAATTCTGTCAATTTTGTCATCAAATCAAGGTCATTGTTGGCAAAAATGTGGGTTCCATGATTGTCTTCAAAAATGGAATAGTGACTCTCTGGGTCACTTGGCTCAGCCAAGAAGAGGTCACGCTTGCGCGTCTTTTCATCATCTATGTGCGTAAAGTTATAGTAATTTTGCAAGAGCGGACGTTTAGAATGATGGATAACGCTAGCTCCGTAAACCAAAACTTCAGCAGGAATTTCCAAAATCTCTGGCATTTTGAAGAGTTCAGCAGATGGAATTTCACGCGCCAAAACAGCCTCAGATGCGCCAGCCTTTTGTCCCCAGAAGTTGATCTGACGACTGCTTGTCACCATAGTTGAAGCATCATAGATGGTCTTAAAGGAATAACCATCGCGGTTGACTACGTAAAAGACACCTGCATCCCCAATCGTAATGTAGTCTGTCTTGATTTCTTCCAAAAAGTCTAAGAAAGGCTTGATACGATCCATCATATCTTGGTGCATGAGGGCGTTAACCGCAACAATCAATTCCTTATCAGCATCATGAACCAGCTTAGCGATTTCACGCAATTGGTCATGACTAAAGGTTGTTGGCAGACGAAGGCCAAAATCTTTCTCACCAACATAGATACGATCTACGCCAACTTCGAGTAGTTGTTTAACTTGTTCAATACTTTCAGCAGTTGCTGTAATGATAATCTTTTCCATAAGAAAAATTATACCACATTTCTGGAAAATCAGCCATTCTTTAAAAATGAAAAGGGACTTTATTCTTATTGTAACCTTTCTGTAATAATTCTCTGCTGAAAAAATGATAAAATAGGTATGTACTGTTAAGGAGAGAATAATGCCCGTAAGAAAATTACAATCCTATGAGGTAGACTATCAAGAAGAATTAAGCCAGCAGGTTCCTCGCTATCAAGATTATACACCTGAAGCGCAATCTGATGCCAATCTCAAGGAAATCCTATTTTTTGTTAATATCGCTGTTTTTTGTATCTGTATTGCTATCTTTAGTTTTATCTTTTTAGCATTAAAATTATCAACTGCTCTTGCATTCGCTGCAGCAATCGGATCCAGCTTACTTGTTTTAAAAGTTCAGCGCTTTATTATCAAACAAAAACGTAGAAGATAAATCCAAAATATCGCCCCGTCTGGAGCGATATTTTTATTTTTTCTTTTTAGATGGTGTGTGGATGGCAATCTTCACTTCAAAGATTGTTCCCTTTGGTTTATTATCTTTGACAGTAATGGTTCCTTTTAGCGCATCTACAATTTGCTTGGCTAAGGATAATCCTAAACCAAAACCACCTTTTTGGCGGGTTCTAGCCTTATCCACTCGATAAAAACGATCAAAAATTTTCTTCTTATCTTCTGCTGAGATACCGACTCCATTATCGGAAACTAGCAAATAAAGATTGCGATCGGTCGCTGAAATCATAAAATCAATTTCACCATCCTCCTCAGTATATTTGATAGCATTATCAAATAGGATGGTCATCAGTTGTTTTAAAAGAAGCTGATCTGTGACAATCGTTCTATGAATGCGATTTTCAAAACGGAAGACACGGTCATTTTCAGAAGCAATCATCTCATAGTTTGTGAAAGTCGTATTGAAAAAACTAGTTGGAACTTCTGCAAGTTCCGGCTTAATTCCATCATCTCTACGAGCTAAATTCAGCAAGTTTGTCGTCAAAAAACGCATATTTCGGACTTCTTCCAAACTCGATGCAATGCTTTCACTCACATCCATAATGGTAGCTTCTGGCTTCCGGAAAAGGGTCTCTAAACGATTTTGCAAAACTGCAAGTGGAGTTCGTAACTCATGACTGGCATTTTCCACAAAGGACTGCTGCTTCTGCATGCTCTCAAGCAGAGGCCGAACACTGACTCGAGCTAGATAAAGACTGGCAAGCAAAGACAAAATCCAGAAACTAGCCATCACGACCACAATCAATTGCTCGTGCTTTTGACTTGCCTGCTCCAACTGACTGGTATTAATCAAGACAGCCGCATACTTAATATTGGTTGAAACCGAACTGATATTGGTTTCCATCAAAATCATGCGATAGATTTCTTCCTGTCCATAGCTATTAAAAACCTGAATCTGATAGATATGGCCTAGTTCTTTCTTCTCTAGCTTAATCTTATCCAATCCCAAAAATCGGTTTCCAGAAAGGAGTTGGGTAAAATTCTTATCAAAGAGAATGACCTCTGTATTTGAACTAACATTGGGTTTTATCTCAGTCTTGCTAGTATCTGTAGCGGCATTCTCTAAATCTTTAATCTCTTCTGTCGCCCTATTTACTGCCAACTGAATAACTGCCTGAGGATTGTTACTCAAGCCATGGAGCGTATCATCCACCGAAGTATAGAGACTCGAATGCATGACCTGCAAAATAATCAGAGTCATGGTAGAGAAAATCAGGGTGAAGACACCAAAGTTGCGAATAAAATAACTAAAGTCATCCGCATACCATGTTTTTTTTAGTTTACTGAACATCTTTTAAAATATACCCAACACTGCGCAAGGTTTGCAAATTCTCTGCAAAAGTGGTTCCTTTTAATTTCTTACGGACTTTTGAAACATAGACTTCGACAACCGAAATCGTTGTATCACTATCAAATCCCCATAGACGATCAAAAATCTGAGTCTTAGGCAAAATAACATTTTGATTTTGAAGGAAATAAACTAATAAATCGAACTCTTTCCCCAACAATTCGACAGGAGTATCTTCGACTTTAACGGTATTAGTTGACAAATTAACCACAATATTTCCATAAGTCAAGGTGTTTTCATTAAATTTACCTGAACGTTTGAGAAGGGCTTGAATCCGCATTTTGAGTTCTTCTAGGTAGAAAGGTTTGGTCAGATAATCATCCGCTCCCAGTTCAAATCCATGTCCCTTGTCATCCAAACTTTCCTTGGCGGTCATGATCAGAACTGGAGTCGTAATCCCCTTTTCACGCAATTCTTTCAAGACTTGGAAGCCATTTTTTTCAGGTAACATTAAATCGAGCAAAATCAAGTCATAGACGCCACTTTCAGCTTCGTAGAGACCTTCTTCTCCATCAAATACCTGCATGACATCCGCAAAATCGTCTAAAAAGTCAAATACTGAATTTGACAGGCCTAGGTCATCCTCAACCAATAAGATTTTTATCATGAGAAACTCCTCCTTATTAAAACCATTATACCAAATTTGCCTTAAAAAAAACTCAACTCTCTGCATTTTACATGAGATAGCTGAGTTTTCTTTTTATTTTAGGCTTATTTATGCATTTCCGTATTGAAGAACGACTGCTTCCACTGCAGCTTTTTCACGGTTAATCAAGTCAACACGCGCTGCAATTTCCTTAATTCCCATACCGATGTTACGGCTAAGAGCAAGGTCAGAAAGTTGTGGCTCAAAGAATTCCTTGTACTCTGCCAAGCGTTGCTGAGTCTTAAATACGTGAGCAGGAAGTATAACAAAGCTATCAAAGCTCATATCTCCACCAAGAGCTGCCTTAATCCAAGCCCAGTTTTCACGAGCCCAAGACCATGCTGTTTCCTGAGTTGCTTGATGGCTTAAGAACTGGAAGTACCAAGCAGACAAGTCTTGTGGTTTGACCACAAATTTGTCCTTCCAAGAAATAATCAAGGTTTGGATATTGTCCGCATCTGTACTGTAAGCAAGAGCAGCTGCCAACTGACGTTTAAAGACAGCATCTGTTGCGTGAGTATAAGTATCAAGATAAAGTGCTAACAAGTCTTTAGTCTCATGATGTTTCATCTCATTGATCAGAACTTGTGAGCGAATTGCTGCTGGGAGTCCTGCAAGATTCTCCTTGTGAGCCGCGAAGATTTGGCTAGCGACTTGACTAGCTTCTGCATCATTTGAGCGAATCATCATAGAAACAGCCAACTGACGAACCAATTCATCCTCATATGATTCTCCGTCTTTAGCTTCAAAACCAAGACGGTCATAATTATGACGAGCCAATTTAGCAACCAGACTGTTAAAGGCTTTCTCAGCTTCTGTACCTTCATCGATAAAGCGCTCAAGGGCAGAAATTACTTGAGAGACAGCTGAAACGACAAGGTAAGATTCTTCCTTAGCAAGTTTATCAAGGACTGGAAGCAAGTCTGCATAAGAAATGTGCCCTGCTTCAGCAAGCAGACGACGTTCTTGAACAATCTGCAATTTACTTGTGTTATCAAGCTCAACTAGGTCAGCAAGAACAGCATCTAACAAGTCTCCTTGATAGTCTGTAATGTAGTGGGCTGTATTTTCAGTGTTGAGACGAAGAGCTCCTTCATTTTCAGCAAGAAGAGCTGCGTAGCCAGGGATTTCGATACTTTCAGTTTCAAGTGTATCTGGCAAGCCTTTCCAGTTGCTGTTGAGTGGTACAACCCAGAGACGGTTCTTGTCTTCGTGCTCACCGATGAAGAATTGTTTTTGTGAAATCTTCAAGACATCATTTTCAACTTTGACAGTGAGAACTGGATAACCAGGTTGTTCCAACCAAGAATCCATGAAGGCTGCGACATCACGTCCAGACGCTTGACCAAGAGCATCCCAAAGGTCACGACCAATTGTATTGCTGTATTGATGTTTTTCAAAGTAGGCATGCAAACCTTTGGCAAAATCGGCATCACCTAGCCAACGACGAAGCATGTGCATGAGACGGCTTCCTTTGGCATAGACGATAGCCCCGTCAAAGAGCGTATTGATTTCATCTGGGTGTTTGACTTCGACGTGAACAGACTGTACGCCATCAGTCGCGTCACGTTTCAAGGCAGACGGAACACCACCTGTTTGGAAATCTTCAAAGATATTCCAGCTTGGTTCAATAGCATCCACACAGACGTACTCCATCATGTTAGCAAAGCTTTCATTGAGCCAAAGGTCATCCCACCATTTCATAGTAACAAGGTTACCAAACCACTGGTGAGCCAATTCATGTGCCACAACAAGGGCAACTTGTTGACGGCTAGCAAATGTTGAGTTCTCATCCACAACCAAGTAAACTTCGCGATAAGTTACAAGACCCCAGTTTTCCATAGCACCAGCTGAGAAGTCAGGAAGGGCGATATGGAGAGATTGAGGGATTGGGTATTTAACACCGTAGTAATCTTCGTAAAACTCGATAGAGCGAACAGCGATATCCAGCGAGAAATCAAGGTTAGATAGTGGGTGTGCTTTGGTTGAATAAATACCTACGAGGGTACCGTTTTTAGTTTTAGCCGTCACACCTTGCAAATCACCCGCAACAAAGGCTAACAAGTAAGAAGACATGCGAGGTGTTGTTTCAAACTTCCAGATACCTGTTTCCTTACGGTTTTCAATATCAATTTCTGGCATGTTAGACAAGGCCAATTCATCTTCTGCTTGGTCAAAACGTAGAGAGAGGTCAAAAGTTGCTTTAGCTTCTGGCTCATCCACACATGGGAAGGCTTCGCGCGCAAAATGGCTCTCAAATTGAGTAGACAAGACCTCCTTCTTCACTCCATCAACTGTGTAATAAGAAGGGTATATCCCTGTCATGTTGTCTGTAATTTTCCCTGAGAAAGCGATAACCACTTCAACTTGACCTGCTTCAGCAAGTTCAATATGAAGGGCTTCATTGTCATGGTCAACTGTAAATGGGCGAGCTTGACCTGCAACTTCTACAGTGGCGATTTCCAAGTCTTTTTGGTGGAGGGAAATACGGTCACTCTGTGCTTGACCAGTGATGGTCACTTTCCCTGAAAACGTCTTAGTCTCACGACTCAAATCTAAAAATAAATCATAATGTTCAGGAACAAATTGCTTAATAAAATGTTCAACTGCTTGCATAGTTTTCTCCTATCTAAGTTTAAGAGCTAGAGCTCTTCTTCAAACAAACTTATTATATCATGTTTTGCTTGAGAAAAAAGGATTGGACGGTGATTTCCAAAACTTTCTTCCGTCTAACAGTCTACAGTGGGTAGACCTTGTGAAATTCTTCTAGAACAACCTTGCTTTCAGGTGTAAAAATCAGTCCTGCTTCTCTCAGCCACTCGGCGAAACAATCCTCATGAACCTGACGCCAATAGGCTAGGGATTTGTCACCTTCCCCTTCCTTAAAGGCATGGTCAGCAGAAACTTGATTGTAGGGCTGGACAGAAACCTTTATAATTTTGACAATACAGACAGCCTGATTTTGACTGTCTAAAATGACATCAAAGGTCCCTTCTTGAGGAAGAGACTCGGCTTCTAGTGCATAGAGGTCGTAGGTTGAGGCTGTTGCAGTCTTTTCGCCTTTTAAAACCAAATCTGCTAAAAGATCTGGTTCCACTCCAAAAGCCCAAGCATCGATTTCATCTCCTATAGAGGGGTTAATTTTCTTGTAGTCATTCCACATTTCTTGCGGTGTCATGGGTGCTCCTTTGTAATTTTTTACTTTCTTCTTTTATGTGTTTAAGATGATCTGGATGGTCAATTTCTAAATCAAAAATCTCTAGAATAGAACTGTAGTGAATAATGCACTTGATACTCAACTGATTCATTTTTTGTATGAAAGAATCATTCAGATAGCCTGCTACAGCAAAGTCAATCTTTTTCATCCTTGCTTTATCCTGCATCTGTCTTAGCATATCTAACATTATTGGATTTTCCATATCATGCCATTGACTGTTTCTCACAGTGGCAAAAATAAAAGAAGTCAAATCATTCATTCCAACTACAATCTTTGAAATGCCCGTTTCCAGTATACTAGATAAGTCAAAATACGCTGACGGTAATTCAATCATCGTTCCAATTTTTCCAGTGAAACCCTGCTGACGCAATACTGTGATAGCTTGCTTTAACTGCTCAGCATCATTGACAAAAGGAAAGATAGCAGATAGATTGGGATTGTTTTGATAAACTTCTGTAACGACATGTGCTTCAGCCTGAAATTCATCCGGACACGCCAGCAAACGCCTAGTTCCTCTATATCCAAATAAGGGATGATTTTCATCAAAATACTCTTTAGTCCCCTTTAGACAATTAGCTTCTGTATTTGTTAATTCAGAAAAACGATACCAAACTTCTTCATCTGAGTACAGGGAGCAGATAGTCTCTAGATAATCTTTTACAAATTGCTGACAACTTGCTAATATGATGTTTTGATTAAGCTCTCTCAACAAGTATTCCCCACGAATCATGCCAACATGATGAAATAGTTGTGGGTAAACTTTTTCATCAAGTTTTTCTCCACTAAGAGCAAGTTGCTTCCTCATCATTCACCTTCCAATTCATGTAAGAAGTCTTGTCCAGTTCTGGAAATCCTAATAATTCAGACTTAACCTTCAAGACTAATGGCGATGCATTTTCTTCTGTGATCTCTTGAATATCCATCCAAATCCTCCTACTTCAAAGACCAGCCACCATCTATTGTCAGAATTTGTCCCTGCATGGCGCTTGCCCTCCCACTTGCTAAGAAAAGGCTGATTTCTGCTATTTCCTCTGGCTCAATCCAGCGTTTGATTGGCGTTTCACTAGCCACCCAGTCCGCTAAACCACCTGGCTCAAAATCCGCAGCTGTCATAGCTGTCTTGACAGCACCTGGAGCAATACCAAAGACCTGAATACCAGCTTCAGCATAGTCTAAAGCCAACTGCTTGGTAAATCCAGCCAAAGCATGCTTAGATGAAGTATAGGCGTGTCCTCCACCGCCTGCTAGGCTAGAAGCAATAGAACACATATTGATGATGATACCCTTTTTATTTTCCAACATTTGTGTCAAATAATAGCGAGTCAACTCAACAGGAGTCATATAGTTGATTTCAAAAATCTCTTGAATTTCCTGCGCTGTTTGTCCCAACAGTGGTTTGTAATCATCCAAAACTCCCGCAGTATTACACAAAACATCCACACAAGGACACCAGTCAAAAATAGGTTCCAAGTCCAAGGTCAAATCTCTCTGTAAAAAGTGGAAATCACCCTGTAAGAGTGGATTTTCACCTTGGTCCACTCCATAAACTTGATAGTCATTCTCTAAAAAAAGCTGAGCTTGAGCCAGGCCAATTCCTGAACTCACCCCTGTAATGAGTACACGTTTAGTCATGCACTTCTACCCAATCCGTCGCCAAAACATCACAAGGTGTCGGACTCCACATGGAAAAACCTTCTCCCTCCCCAGAAACGTTGATTAGGAAATAAGGTGTCACTTCAAGTGCAACCCCGTTTTGTTCAATGGTGTCAAAAAGCTGCACATAGTTTTCAGCACCTCCCCAACCAGTACGTACATATTTTTTCTTATCCTTTAACCCCGGTAGAATTTCTTCAAATGTCATGTTTTTCTCCTTTAATTCTAAATTCTTAGTTTAATTATAACAAAAAACCGTTTTCCAACGGCTTTTTTGACTGTGATTTATTTACATCTGCTTCTACTTACGGCAAATTATTCCCTGCTGCAAGATAAATTTCATACCATTCTTTTCTTGTTAAGCTAAAGTTTGCCGCTTGGCTAACTTCTCTCAAGTGATTAGGATTTGTTGTACCTACGACTGCCTGCATTTTTGCTGGATAACGCAATATCCAAGAAATGGCAATAGTTGAAGAGGTTACTCCATATTTAATAGCTAAACGATCAAGTACTTGATTTAAAGCTTGAAATTTCTCATTTCCAACAAAATTCCCTTTAAAATACCCAAATTGTAAGACAGACCATGCTTGAATGACCACATCGTGTAATTTGCAATATTCAAAAATGCTACCATCTCGCATAGCTGCTTGACTATCTTCCATATTAACATGAAAACCTGATTCGAATCCTGGAGTAAAAGCCGCACTCAATTGTAGCTGATTAACAGTTAGAGGCTGCTTGACATCTTTTTTAAGTAACTCCATCATCATAGGATTTTGATTAGAAACTCCAAAATTTCGGACCTTACCTTGTTTATAAAGGAGATCAAAGGCTTCTGCTACTTGGTCAGATTCCATCAAAGCATCTGGTCGATGAAGAAGCAAGCTATCTAGATGATCAATCTTCAATCTTTGCAAAATTCCGTCAACTGATTTTATAATATAGTCCTTAGAAAAATCAAAATAGGTAAATTCTTCAATGCGAATGCCACATTTGGACTGAATCCACATCTTTTCTCTTAAATCTGGACGATTTTTTAGGACAAGACCTAACAGTTCTTCACAACGACCACGACCATAAATATCAGCCAAGTCAAAAGCATTGATTCCAACAGACAGTGCTGTTTCTACAAGCTCTTCAACTTCTTTTACAGACTTATCTTTTATTCTCATCATTCCGAGAACAATTTCTGATAATTCTTTGTCATCTTGACCAAGAGTTATGTATCTCATCAAATTTTTCTCCTTAAATTTCTAACATTCTTCCCTTCATTATAACAAAAAACCGCTTTGCAACGGCTTTTTGACTATATTTCACTCCATTTTATCTTCTTAAACCCACGGAACAAGACAAAGATTCCAATAAAGAGGACAGCTAAAGGAAGGATTTTTGTAAGGAAAACATTTGAAATTCCCATCCACTCATAGTAACGGAGCAGAGAGCCTACAACAAGATGGGCAATAATCATACTAACAAATGGACGAAAAACCGCTTCTTTCCAATTCCAAATACTGATGACTAGGGAAAGCGTAAAGACAAGGAAACTATCCCAGGGAGCAGGAAGATAAAAGTCTCCTTCTTGTATGAAACTTCCCATTCCTACATATCCTAGAACAACTAGCAGAACAAGAATCCCAACGATAATATAGGTGCCAATTTTCATTTTAGGAGAATCTTGGACTAAACTTTTTCGTAAGATTGTAGCCACAAGTCCAAATCCGATCAGAAAAAGAAGAAGTTGCCCTAAAAATGTGAGTAAATTGACTGTTAAGAGAGGACCTTTAGAAAAATCACTTAGTAGTTGATAATAACGTAATACCGCTAGGACAAGAATTGGTGTCAAAAGGGACTCTTTGATAGAACTGCGTGGCGCTTCCTTGAGTATCTCTTTCATTATTGTTTTAGGATTCTTACCTAGATAATCCTCAGCACTCATCCCGTCTCGTTCTGCTTCTGAAAAATCTAGCATCATCAAATAGATCTGCTCTCTGAGATAGTCCTCATCATAGAGAAATCCAGCAAGGTTAAAACTATCCCACAGTTCCTCAAAATACTGCTGATTGTCCTCAGAAAACTCATGCAACAAAGCGCTTGTTTCTTCATAATACTTCATTTTCTTCATGGTTTACCCCCATTCTTAATTCCTTCTACTTTTTGACTCAAATCGTCCCATTGTTGCCAAAAAACCGAGACACGCTCTTCTCCTTCTTTAGTTAATGAAAAATACTTCCGATCTGGACCATCTGGCGACGGACGCATGTCGCCTCTTATCCATTGATTTTTTTCTAACTTTTGCAACAAAGGATAAATAGTTCCTGGAACGATAGTATCAAATCCAGCCTCTCGTAGAGTCTGAACCAACTCATAACCATATCGCTCTTTTTGACCAATCATATCCAAGACACAACCTTCAAGAACACCTTTTAATAGTTGAGTTTCCTTCATCCCTTCCCCCTTCTATCTATTTTGTAATACCTACTAGTAGCTTCATCTATAATATACCACTTCCACACTAGTTTGTAAAACATAATAGTTAATACTCTTCGAAAATCTCTTCAAACCACGTCAGCGTCGCCTTGCCGTATGTATGGTTACTGACTTGGTCAGTTTCATCTACAACCTCAAAATCATGTTTTGATCTGACTTCGTCAGTTCTATCTACAACCTTAAAGCAGTGTCTTGAGCAACTTGCGGCTAGTTTCCTAGTTTGCTCTTTGATTTTCATTGAGTGTAAATAAAAAACAGAACTAGCATGAACTAGTCCTGTCTATTGTTACCCAATCACACTTCCATTCGGTACAGCTGGATCAACTGTGAGAAGGGTTAATTTTCCATCATGTTCAGCTGATAGGATCATACCTTGGCTGACATATTTCTTCATCATTTTACGTGGTTTGAGATTGGCAACGATTTGGACTTTCTTGCCGACCAATTCTTGTTCGTTTGGATAGTATTTTGCAATTCCTGAGAGGATTTGACGATCTTGACCATCACCAGCATCCAAGCGGAATTGAAGCAACTTATCTGAACCTTCTACTTTAGACACTTCTTTGACTTCTGCGACACGGATTTCGACCTTGTCAAAATCTTCAAACTTGATTTCTTCCTTGTTTAGTTTGAGTTCAACTTCGTCTGGGTTCCACTCTTTTTCGACTGCTGGTTTGTTGCCTTCCATTTGTTCCTTGATATAGGCGATTTCTTCTTCCATATCCAGACGTGGGAAGATTGGTGTTCCTTTGGCAACTACAGTCACATCTTCTGGGAAGTCAACCAAGTTCAAGTTTTCAAGGCTCGCTACTTCTTCTAAGCCAAGTTGATTCAAGACTGCACGACTGGTTTCCATCATAAATGGCTCAATCAAGTGAGCAACGACACGAAGGCTAGCTGCCAAGTGACTCATGACACTTGCCAATTGATCGCGAAGTGCTTCATCCTTAGCCAAGACCCATGGTGCGGTCTCATCGATGTATTTATTAGTACGTGAAATAAGAGTCCATACTGCTTCTAGGGCACGTGGGTAGTCAACTGCTTCCATGTAGGTGTGGTAGTCAGCGATTGATTGTTCTGCAACGTCAGCAAGAGCATGGTCAAACTCTGTTACACCCTCTACATAGGCAGGGACTTGCCCGCCAAAGTACTTATTAATCATAGAAACCGTACGGTTGAGGAGGTTTCCAAGGTCATTGGCCAATTCGTAGTTGATACGGCCTACATAGTCTTCAGGAGTGAAGGTTCCGTCTGAACCAACTGGAAGGCTACGCATGAGATAGTAACGAAGTGGATCTAGTCCATAACGCTCTACCAACATTTCAGGGTAAACGACATTCCCTTTAGATTTAGACATTTTGCCGTCTTTCATGACGAACCAACCGTGAGCAATCAAACGATCTGGCAATTTGATATCCAACATCATAAGAAGGATTGGCCAGTAGATTGAGTGGAAACGAAGGATGTCTTTTCCTACCATGTGGAAGACTGTGCCATTCCAGAATTTGTCAAAGTTACCATGTTCATCTTGACCGTATCCAAGCGCTGTCGCATAGTTAAGAAGGGCATCAATCCAAACGTATACAACGTGTTTAGGATTTGATGGTACCGGCACACCCCATGTAAAGGTTGTACGAGAAACCGCCAAATCCTCTAAACCTGGCTCAATAAAGTTGCGAAGCATTTCATTCAGACGACCATCTGGAGTGATAAATTCAGGATGAGCTTTGAAAAATTCCACCAGACGATCTTGGTATTTGCTGAGGCGAAGGAAGTATGATTCTTCAGAAACCCATTCCACTTCGTGACCTGATGGAGCAATACCGCCAGTTACATTTCCAGCTTCATCACGGAATACTTCTGCGAGCTGGCTTTCTGTAAAGAATTCCTCATCTGAAACTGAATACCAACCAGAGTATTCACCCAAATAGATGTCATCTTGAGCCAGCAAGCGTTCAAAGACTTGTGCGACAACTTTTTCATGGTAGTCATCAGTTGTACGGATAAATTTATCGTATGAGATATCTAGTAATTGCCAGAGTTCTTTGACTCCAACTGCCATCCCATCAACATAGGCTTGAGGTGTAATGCCAGCTTCTTCTGCTTTCTGCTGGATTTTCTGACCGTGCTCATCAAGACCTGTCAGATAAAAGACATCGTAACCCATCAGGCGTTTGTAACGGGCTAGGACATCACAGGCGATGGTTGTGTAGGCAGAACCAATATGAAGTTTACCAGATGGATAGTAAATCGGTGTTGTAATATAAAAATTCTTTTCAGACATAATTTTTCCTTTCCAGGCAAATGAAACCTGTTTTTCTAACACTTCATTATATCACATTTTTAATGATTTTCGATAGGGAAATCCATACAAAAACAAGATAGACAAGTGTCCATCTTGTTTAACTTATTCATAACGAAGGGCTTCAATTGGATCAAGTTTCGAAGCCTTGTTGGCTGGCAAAACTCCAAAAATCATACCCACGCTAGCCGAAACTGCAAGACTAAATAGGGCAACTGGGATTGATACTCCCACTTCTATACCCGCAATCAAACCTTGCAAGAGTATGCCAGCTATAGCGGTTAAGCCTGTCGCAATGGTTAAACCAATGACTCCACCAAGCAAGGTCAATATCATGGATTCAATCAAAAACTGGATTAAAATATTAGCACGTGTTGCACCCAAAGCCTTACGGAGACCAATCTCACGCGTACGCTCCGTCACCGAAACCAGCATGATGTTCATAACACCAGTCCCTCCAACAAAAAGGGAAATTCCTGCAATGGCACTAATAATCGTAGTTATAAAGCCGAACAATTGTTGTACTTCTTGGAAGGCTGCAGTCGCATCTGACACCTGATACTCCCCTTGCTGAAGACCAGCAATTTCGGTCAATTTTCTAGCTAATTCTGGTCCCACAGTTGGTGTCAAACTGGTATCATTGACACGGAAGACAATATCAGAAATTTCATCCATATTGAAGTTGTTGGCAAGAGAAATATTAGTCGTAATCGGAAGTCCACCAATACCAAAAGTCTTGGCAGTCTTGGCCTCATCGCTGGTATAGACACCAATGACACGATAGCTAAAGCCACCAACATCTATAACCTGGTTAACAGCTTCTTGAGCAGATCCAAACAGACTATTAGCAAGTTCTTGGTCTAGTAAAATGACACTGGCCACATCTTTATAATCCTGAGCTATGAAACTGCGGCCTGCAACAATTTCATTTTCAACCGCCTTCATGTAAGTAATATTTCCACCTGTCAAGCTAGCTCGCTCCACTTTTTTGTCTTTATAAGACAGGGTGGTATTGGTCGAGTTGGTTACATAGTAACTATCTACACCCTTAAGTTTGGCCGCCTCCTTGACCCAGGATTCTTGCGGTTTTGGCGGTTCAACATGGACTTCCTCTTCTTTACCAGAGACTGTCAAAGCTGATTGCTTTTGGGTAAAAGAACCATCTTTGCTTTTGATAGGCGAGAAAAAGACATGGATATTCTTCTGTGACTTGGTCATATTTTTATTAACCTGACGAGACATGGAATCTCCCAGAGCCATAATCACAACAACAGATGAAACACCAATGATAATCCCAATCATAGTGAGAAAAGAGCGCATCTTGTGGGCCATTATAGATGAAAAGGCAAATTTCAGATTCTGCATCTTAGTTTTCCTCCTTTTCTAACTGAGCACTGTCAGACGAAATAACTCCATCCCGAATGACAATCTGGCGTTTAGCATAAGCAGCGATTTCAGGCTCATGCGTTACCATAATAATTGTTTTTCCTTCATTATTCAGTTCAACTAATAATTGCATGATTTGGTTACCTGTTTTGGTATCCAAGGCTCCTGTCGGTTCGTCCGCTAGGATAATAGAAGGATTGTTTACCAAGGCACGCGCAATAGCTACACGTTGCTTTTGACCACCAGATAATTCCGAAGGTAAATGGTGACTTCGTTCTGTCAATTCAACCTTATCTAGATATTCCTCAGCTAACTTGCGCCGTTTTGAAGCTGAAACTCCTGCATAAATCAAGGGCAATTCTACATTTTGCAGAGCATTGAGTTTGGATAGAAGAAAGAACTGCTGAAAGACAAATCCGATTTGTTTGTTGCGGACCTTGGCTAGTTGTTTTTCACCAAGTCCAGCCACTTCTTGACCTTCAAGATAATACTCTCCACTGGTTGGTGTATCCAACATGCCAATCGTATTCATCAGCGTAGACTTACCAGAACCAGATGGTCCCATGATGGCAACAAATTCACCCTCATTCACTTCTAGGTTGATATTTTTGAGAACCTGCAGTTCTTGGTCGCCATTACGGTAGCTTCTGCAGATATTTTTTAGACTAATTAGTTGCTTCATCAGCCTTCACCTCTTTTCCTTCCTCTAGAGAAGACGTTGGGTTACTGATGACCTTGACTCCATTTGTCAGACCTGAAGTGATTTCTTGGTTGTCTGCATCAGCATTACCCAAACCAACTTCCACTTTCTTGGCCTTTTTCTGCTCGTCAAGCACCCAGACATAGTTCTTATCATTTTCAGTCACAACACTTGTTAGAGGAACCAAAATGGCTTTACTCTTATTCTTGACCTCAACACTTACTGAGAATCCTTGTTTCAAGTCACCGATTTCACTTGTAACATCGATGGTATATGGATATTTAGAACCAGAATTACCACCTGCTGCGGCAGTAGCTGCACTTGCTGCTTCGCCACTAGTTTTAGGATAGTCAGAAATGTAGCTAATCTTACCAGTCCAGCTCTTATCTTGGTAAACTTTAGAAGTAAAGGTTACTTCTTGTCCAACAGATAAATTGGCAAGGTTATATTCAGATAGTTCACCCTTAACTTGCAAGTTTTCATTACTTACGACATGAACGACTACTTGGCTAGCTCCAGTTGGAGATTTAGAAACATTGTGGTTGACTTCGACCACAGTTCCTTCTAGAGTGCTGAGAACCGTCATGGCATCCAACTGACTTTGAGCCTTACTTAATTGTGCTGCTGCATCTGCACGAGCATCACGCGCATCACCTAGTTGTGCATCAATAGATGATACTGCGTTTCCTGAGACTGGAGCTGGAGTCTGCCCTGCAGCTCCTTCGCCTCCTGCTGGCGTTGGCAACTGTGGAGCCGGAGCTGAAGCAGCTTCATTTCGTGCTTGATTTAGTTCGTTGATATGACGATCTGCCTTCGCAACTGCTCGACTCGCTGAATCATAGGCCGCCTGGGCTTCTGAACTACTGTACTTGACTAAAGCCTGTCCTTCGCTGACCTTATCACCCACAGAAACAAGGATTTCATCTAAATCTCCCTTACTAGCATCAAAATAAACATACTGTTCATTTTTTGCTGTTACTGTCCCTGACAATAAAACAGAGGATGCGACGCTTCCTTCCTTGGCAACAACAAGATGAGTAGGCTCATCTTTTACAGCAGTCTGAGAAGGTTGTCTAAAGAGTAAAATCCCCCCAGCACCTAATACAACTACACTGGCAGCACCGATTGCTGCATACAATTGCCATTTTTTAGCTTTACGATTCTTTTTCATAATGAAACTCCTTTTTGATTTAAAGTCCTTAACAATATTATATAAAAATTAGCAAATATAAACAATAACAGTTCAGAACGAAATAATGACATTTCAGGATCCACTTATTCTTCGGAATTTATTTTTATTGTTATTGTACTAGTTATATAATACACTTTATTTTCCCTTTTTGCAAGCCTTTTCTTTAATTTTTTTGAACGTAGCAGATTTTTGCAATCACATCAAAAAAAAGATAGAATATGACTATCAAAAAATGACACTCTACTATTTAAAGGAGTACAAAGGAGTTTTCAATGAGAGAATATGATATCATTGCTATCGGTGGAGGTAGCGGAGGAATTGCTACCATGAACCGTGCTGGTGAACACGGAGCCAAAGCGGCCGTTATTGAGGAAAAGAAACTAGGTGGAACCTGTGTCAACGTCGGTTGTGTTCCTAAGAAAATCATGTGGTACGGAGCACAAATTGCTGAGACTTTCCATCAATTTGGAGAAGACTACGGTTTTAAAACTACTGATCTTAACTTTGACTTTGCAACCCTACGTCGCAATCGTGAAGCCTACATCGATCGCGCTCGTTCTTCTTATGATGGCAGTTTTAAACGCAACGGTGTAGACTTGATTGAAGGTCATGCTGAATTTGTAGATTCTCATACTGTCAGCGTAAATGGTGAGCTGATTCGTGCTAAACATATCGTGATTGCTACTGGTGCCCATCCAAGTATTCCAAATATTCCTGGTGCTGAACTAGGTGGTTCTTCTGATGATGTATTTGCTTGGGAAGAATTGCCAGAGTCAGTTGCCATTCTAGGTGCCGGCTATATTGCTGTTGAATTGGCTGGTGTTCTCCACACTTTTGGTGTCAAGACAGATCTCTTTGTTCGCCGTGATCGTCCTTTACGTGGTTTTGATTCCTACATCGTTGAAGGTTTGGTAAAGGAAATGGAAAGAACAAACTTACCACTTCACACTCACAAAGTCCCTGTTAAGTTAGAAAAAACTGCTGAAGGCATTACCATTCATTTCGAAGATGGTACTAGTCACACAGCTAGTCAAGTTATCTGGGCTACTGGTCGCCGTCCAAACGTTAAGGGCTTGCAACTTGAAAAAGCTGGAGTAACTCTGAACGAACGTGGCTTTATCCAAGTAGATGAATACCAAAATACTGTTATTGAAGGAATCTACGCTCTAGGTGATGTAACAGGTGAAAAAGAACTAACTCCAGTTGCTATCAAAGCTGGACGTACCCTATCTGAACGTCTCTTTAACGGAAAAACTACTGCAAAAATGGATTACTCAACTATTCCAACTGTCGTCTTTTCACACCCTGCTATCGGAACTGTTGGTTTGACAGAAGAGCAAGCTATTAAAGAATACGGTCAAGACCAAATCAAGGTTTACAAATCAAGCTTTACGTCTATGTACTCTGCTTGCACTGACAACCGTCAAGAAACTCGTTTCAAATTGATTACAGCTGGTTCAGAAGAAAAAGTTGTCGGACTTCATGGAATTGGCTATGGTGTTGATGAAATGATTCAAGGATTTGCTGTTGCTATCAAAATGGGAGCAACCAAGGCCGACTTTGACGCAACCGTAGCGATTCACCCAACTGCATCTGAAGAATTTGTAACTATGCGTTAATCGAAAAAAAAGAAGCCGATACAAATGTGTCTGCTTCTTTTTTGATGTTTTACGAAATGATGAAAACAACTTACCCAGTCAGCAAATCGGCCGTTACAGTCTTTGTTACCTTGTTTTAAAAAATTGGTTGACAATAATTACTCCACGAGTATAATAGTTACTATACATCAGAAAAGAGGTTAACTATTTTGAAAAAAGCTCACGTTTATGCTATCCCTGCTATTGGGGCTGCTCTCATTGCTGTTTTGGCACAAATCAGTCTTCCAATTGGACCTGTTCCCTTCACTCTGCAAAACTTTGCAATCGGCTTGATTGCTACTGTCTTCAGACCGAGAGAGGCTGTACTTTCTGTTGGACTCTATCTTCTTCTAGGTGCTATCGGTCTTCCTGTCTTTGCAGGAGGTGGAGCTGGTTTTCAGGCTTTAGTTGGCCCTACTGCAGGCTATCTTTGGTTTTATCTTGTATACTCTGGACTTACTTCTTCCCTAACTA
Source organism: Streptococcus mitis (assembly GCF_905187535.1). Lineage (GTDB taxonomy): Bacteria > Bacillota > Bacilli > Lactobacillales > Streptococcaceae > Streptococcus > Streptococcus mitis_BS. The sequence continues at coordinate 102,133 of NZ_CAJJIE010000060.1, read as the reverse complement.
ACAGCAAGAGTAGTGTTATCGAGATTTTTCTTGCAAACCTCTTGGGTGATGCCCTTGTCTTTATCGGAGGGATTCTTAGCTTGCATTTCCTAGCTGGAATGGCATTTGAAAAAGCTCTTGTTGTGGGGGTCATTCCCTTTATCATCCCAGATCTTGGTAAAATTATTGCTATTAGTTTTATTAGCCGTCCCTTACTTCAACGCCTTAAAAATCAGGCTTACTTTACTAACTAAAAAAGGATATCGAGTTGTCATGACTCAATATCCTTTTCTTTTATTTTGACAACTTAGTTACCTTTAAAGGCATCCACCATTGTTTGAAATTCTTCATTTGAGAGAGTAATTCCCTTGCCCATTTTAGTATGATCTGGGCTCCAAGCACGAATATCAAACTTTGCAGGAGCACCATTAAAGCTCACACGGTTGATTTCCTTAGTCCAACCTTTTTCGTTTTCAGAAAGAGTCAACAAGTGCTCTTCGATTTCAAATGTAAATTCTGCCATTTTCTTCTCCTTTTTTAGCTTTCATTTGATTATTCGTAAAATCTTGTAGATTTTAGGAAAATTTTATATAATATTGATATAAAAGAAGGGAGGTCACTATGAGACATAAATTCCAGCAAGTTCTAGATAAAATACATGACTTTTTAAATGGACATGACCAACCTGACCAGACTGAAAGCAACTCCCTTACAGCTACTATTGAAGAGGCTATCCAGAAACAAACCGCTGTTCACCTTATCTTGTCTGAGACAAGTTTTACAGGTGATATCATCAAATACGATCAACAACGCCAGCAAATTATCGTGAAAAATTTTGCCAAAAATGTGACCCGTATTATCCGCATAAACGACATTCAACGCCTGAGATTTGTCCCTTCAACTGTCCAAACAGCCCAAAAAAATAGATTTAAGAAAGAGTGAGATGTAGTTGCTTCATCCCACTCTTTTTTCTTAGCGAACTTGTTCAAAATGTAAATGAACAGCGATATGATCTCCATAACCACTTCTTTCCAAGTCACGTTGTAGACGATAGGAAATGTAGTGTTCTGCAATGGTAATGTAACCTGCACCCAATAAACGATGTTCAACCAAAGACTGAATCATGCTAATGGTAGCACGTTCCACCTTGGCCTCTTCCAAATCCAAAACCACTTTCTTAGTGACTTGTGCAAGGTTTTGACGCAAATCATCTGTCAATACATAGACAGTCTGGGCTGCCTTTAAGATAGCTTGATAAATCTTATCTGGATTAAATTCAGCAATTTCTCCATCACGTTTGATTACTTGCATAGGTTTCTCCTTTATTCTTTGTTTTCTTTGATTTCTGCCAGCATTTTTTCTTCTTCTGCTGTCAGTTGATAATGTTCAAGCAAATCCGGTCTGCGCTCATAAGTTTTCTTTAAACTCTCATACAGGCGCCACTGACGAATCTTTTCATGGTGCCCGCTCATCAGAACATCTGGGACAACCATGCCTCGATAATCATAGGGACGTGTGTACTGAGGGTATTCAAGAAGGCCTGAAGAAAAACTATCATCTTGGTGGCTAGACTCCTTGCCAATCACTTCTGGAATCAGGCGTACCGTAGCATCAATCATGGTCATGGCCGCCAATTCACCACCAGTCAGGACATAGTCCCCCAAAGAAATCTCATCTGTCACCAAGGTCTTAATACGCTCATCATACCCTTCGTAGTGACCACAGATAAAGATTAGCTCTTCCTCTTGAGCCAAATCCTCAGCATAAGCTTGATCAAACTGCTTTCCAGCAGGATCGAGGAGAATGACGCGCGGATTTTTCTTTTCAATAGCATCAAAGGCATCGAAAATGGGTTGGGCTCGGAGCAACATCCCCTGACCGCCTCCGTAGGGCTCATCGTCGACATGGCGGGCCTTTTCAGCATTTTCTCGAAAATTATGATACTGGATATCCAAGAGCCCCTTTTCTCGAGCCTTTCCAACGATTGAGTGCTCTAGCGGAGAAAACATCTCTGGAAAAAGGGTTAAAATATCAATCTTCATCGTCTAACCCTTCTAAGATTTCCACATCGACTCGGTTATTTGGAATATCAACATTGAGAATCACTGGTGGGATATAAGGCAAGAGCAAATCACGCTTGCCTTTTCGCTTGACCACCCAGACATCGTTAGCACCTGGTTGCAGGATTTCTTTGATGGTTCCAATCAAGTTATCACCCTCATAGACTTCCAAACCGATAATCTCGTGATAATAAAATTCACCATCGTCTAGGTCATTTAAATCTTCCTCAGCAACCTTGAGACTATATCCCTTGTACTTTTCAATAGCATTGATATGGTACATATCTTTGAATTTAATAATGTCAAAGTTCTTCTGTTTACGGTGGCTAGCGATGGTCACTGTTTGAACAAACTGATCTTTTTCATCAAACAAGGCCAGCTCAGCCCCTTTTTTAAACCGTTCTTCTGCAAAATCTGTCACAGACAAGACTCGCATCTCACCCTGCAAGCCCTGCGTATTGACGATTTTCCCAACATTAAAGTAGTTCATCTTGTCTCCTGTACTTTATTTCTATCCATCTTATTCTAACAATTCTCGAATAATAGTCGCAATTTTTTCTGATTCTGACCATTGTAAATAATGGTGATTCCCTCCTAAAATGAGTTTAGTATTGGAAGTCCAATATTCTGATTCTCTGTACTCTTTTTCTCTATAAGCCTGACAAAAAATAAATACAGGGGTACAAGTTTCTATCGACAAATTCTCAAAATCTTCCTCAGTAATCTCTCCAGATATCTGAAATCCTGGATCTTGATTTTCCAACTCTGAGCCTTTTCCCTGCATTATTTCCCAGATTTCTTTATTAATTTCAGGGCTAAATGTTGCTTGAGTTAAGTTCTTAAAATAAAGTTCAGGACCACACTCGTCAATCAGCCTCATCTGCTCTTCCATTTCTGGATAAGGATTTTCTGAAAAATCAGCAAACATGACTTTTTTAGTTGTCGGTTCAATTGCTAGTAAAGCCTGACACTTAATTGGTTTGTTGAGCAATTTGCAAGCTAAAATTCCACTCAAACTATGTACACAAAGTATATATTCAGAAATCGCCAATTCTTCAAGTAGTTCATAAACTGCATCTGCAAGATTATCCAGATTTTTTCCAGCTTGGTCATGAATCGGACTCCTACCTGTGTTCGGAAAATCAATAGTCAAATAACCAATTGTAGGAGGAAGTTTTTCAAGTATAAGTGAAAAATTTTCATAACTTGGTAGCAAACCTGCACCACTTAAACAAACTAGCATTTTCTTTTGCTTTTGATAAGTAACAGAGAGACTACCAATTTCTGTAGATACTTCAATCCTCTTCATAAAGAAATCCACTCATTCTGTATAATGAATTATTAAAAATCCTTATCCTTTATTTTATCACGTTCCAGAGATTTTCTCAAGTTGGAGAAAGATACATAGAGATGTCGCTATAGTCCAAAAAGTGCTAATAGTTTCCTCTTTAATGTTAATTTATATTTGAAAGATGAGATATTCACATTCCCATTATACATATTACTATAAAATGTATACTCGCCAATTTCACCCTGACTTGTTTTCCATTTCATTCTTAAACTAGGCATATTCTCTGGTAAATTTGTATGAATCAATAAGCATGTATAATTCTTTAAATTTTTAACTGTATGCAGTTTATCATTATCAACTAAACGATTACTTTTTGAATCATAGATTAAAGAATAAAATTCTATAATTTCAATATCAACTTCCTTTGGATAAAAAATCAAATGGTTATAATGTTTATCATTTTCATCATGTTTAAACTCATATATATGATGAAATCTCGTATGTAAGGAATCAAATTCGATTGGTTTAATTACCTGAATTTCGATATTATTGATATAGGCCTTATTCTGAAAACTAATTTTTAAAATTACACCTATAAAAGTCGAAATCTGTAAAATTCGCAATAACCAATCAATGTACATTGCCCAATCTATGTTTAAAATACAATCAATGTTCATTCTTTTCCAGTCCCCCTTTAAAAAGCCTTCCAAATCACGTTCATGTTGGTACTTAATGGCTGCAATTTTACACTTCTCGCAAAAAAAGCGAGACATCCGTCCCGCTCTTCTTATTTTTCGTCAATAACGATTCTTACTTTTTTGTCTTCAGTTGGGACAGAGTAGACAATCGTTCTTATCGCAGAAATAGTGCGACCCTTACGACCGATTACACGACCCACATCACTTTGATCAAGATCCAAATGATATTCCAAAAATTCTGGTGTATCTTCAATCTTGATAGTTAAGGCATCTGGTTGTGAAATCAAGGGTTTCACAATCGCAATAATGAGATTTTCAATCGTATCCATCTGTCAACCTACTTTAAACTTATTTTGAGAATTTAGAATCGTGGAATTTCTTCAATACACCTTCTTTTGAAAGGATGTTACGTACTGTATCTGAAGGTTGAGCTCCATCAGCCAACCATGCAAGAATGCGGTCTTCTTTCAAAGTTACTTGGTTTTCAGCAACAAGTGGGTTGTAAGTTCCAACTGTTTCGATGAAACGTCCGTCACGTGGTGAGCGTGAATCTGCTACGTTGATACGGTAGAAAGGTTTTTTCTTAGAACCCATACGAGTCAAACGGATTTTAACTGCCATTTTTAAAGTCTCTTTTCTTATTTTTTATTTCGGTGAAATAGCTGAGCTATTTAGCACATGTTCTATTATAACAGATTTCTGATAGGTGTCAAGAAAAAAACTTGACAGACTATAAAATTTTTAAACCATTTAGAAATTTGTTATATTTTTAAAGAAAAATCGGAAAGAGAATGTCATAAATACTATTTTAGAAACATTTTATAAAGACCATCAAGTCAAGCCCTTCATATCGCCTGAACGAGATTTGGATACTTGGCTCCTAAATCCTAAGCCCGTTCCCAAACGAAATATGGACTTATGAGCAGATGATTTGCTTGCAGGTGATATCATTCTACTATGGAGAATCCAGTTTGGTACTTTTACCACCGAAACCTAGTTCCCAAAATACTTCGAGTACACTTATGGTATTGATACCTCTAATCAAGCGATTTTATGGTTGGCTTCCTCTTAAACTGTCTTGTCACTAACATTTGAAATCCCCTTCCTTTTAGGGTACAATGGTAGAAATGAATTTTTGAGAGGAATAGAATGAAAAAACTAGCAACCCTTCTTTTACTATCCACTGTAGCTCTAGCTGGATGTAGCAACATACAACGTAGTTTGCGTGGTGATGACTATGTAGATTCTAGCTTAGCTGCTGAAGAAAGTTCCAAAGCAGCTGCCCAATCTGCCAAGGAGTTAAACGATGCTTTAACAAACGAAAACGCCAATTTCCCACAACTATCTAAAGAAGTTGCTGAAGATGAAGCTGAAGTGATTCTCCACACAAGTCAAGGAGATATCCGTATCAAACTCTTCCCTAAACTCGCTCCTCTAGCGGTTGAAAACTTCCTCACTCATGCTAAAGAAGGATACTATAACGGTATTACCTTCCATCGTGTCATCGATGGCTTCATGGTTCAAACTGGGGATCCAAAAGGAGACGGTACAGGTGGTCAGTCTATCTGGCATGACAAGGATAAAACCAAAGACAAGGGAACTGGTTTCAAGAACGAGATTACTCCTTATCTCTATAACATCCGTGGTGCTCTTGCTATGGCTAATACTGGTCAACCAAACACCAACGGCAGCCAGTTCTTTATCAACCAAAACTCTACTGATACCTCTGCTAAGCTCCCTACAAGCAAGTATCCAAAGAAAATCATCGAAGCCTACAAAGAAGGGGGAAATCCTAGTCTAGATGGTAAACACCCAGTCTTTGGTCAAGTGATTGACGGTATGGATGTTGTAGATAAGATTGCTAAAGCCGAAAAAGATGAAAAAGACAAGCCAACTACTGCTATCACAATCGATAGCATCGAAGTGGTGAAAGATTACAATTTTAAATCTTAAAAACCAAAAAAATACAGTATCCACATTCGGTACTGTATTTCTTTTACTCTCATTCTTAAGTTAAATTATTAAAATCCCAGATTTGATCCATCCAGCCTTCATAGAAGTCTGGTTCGTGGCAGACCATAAGGATAGACCCTTTGTATTCTTTAAGAGCACGTTTGAGTTCATCCTTGGCATCCACATCCAAATGGTTGGTCGGCTCGTCCAGCACTAAGACATTGTTTTCACGATTCATCAAGAGACAGAAACGAACCTTGGCTTGTTCCCCACCTGACAAGACCTGAATTTGGCTTTCAATATGCTTGGTTGTCAGACCACAACGGGCAAGGGCTGCACGGACTTCTGCTTGGTTGAGAGCTGGAAAGGCATTCCAGACAGCCTCTAGTGGTGTTTGACGATTGCCACCTTCTACTTCCTGCTCAAAATAACCAAGTTCTAGGTAGTCACCGCGTTCAACTTCCCCAGCGATTGGCGGGATAATTCCCAAGAGACTCTTCAAGAGAGTTGTTTTCCCGATACCATTTGCCCCGATAATAGCAACCTTTTGATTACGTTCAAAGGTAAGATTTAAAGGCTTGGTCAGAGGACGATCATAACCAATTTGCAAATCCTTGGCTTGGAAAATAAAGCGCCCTGGTGTACGAGCCGGTTTGAAATCAAAGGATGGTTTTGGTTTCTCACTTTGCAGTTCGATAATATCCATCTTATCCAATTTCTTCTGGCGGGACATGGCCATGTTTCGTGTTGCAACGCGCGCTTTGTTTCGAGCCACGAAGTCCTTGAGATCCGCAATTTCTTTTTGCTGACGTTCGTAGGCTGCCTCTAGCTGAGATTTCTTCATCGCATAGACTTCTTGGAACTGGTAGTAGTCACCAGAGTAACGCGTCAACTGTTGATTTTCCACATGATAGACAATATTAATCACATCGTTCAGGAATGGAATATCGTGTGAAATAAGAACAAAGGCATTCTCATAGTTTTGGAGATAGCGCTTGAGCCAGTCAATATGCTCAGCATCCAAGTAGTTGGTCGGCTCGTCCAAAAGCAAGATATCGGGCTTTTCAAGGAGGAGTTTAGCCAAAAGTACCTTGGTTCTTTGCCCACCTGATAAAGAGGTTACATCTGTATCCATGCCAAAGTCCATGACACCAAGGGCACGCGCTACTTCATCAATTTTAGCATCCAAGGTATAGAAATCACGACTCTCTAAACGGTCTTGAAGTTCGCCCACTTCTTCCATGAGAGCATCAACGTCCGCTCCATCTTCAGCCATTTCCATATAAAGGTCATTGATACGAGCTTCAGCTTTGAATAGCTCATCAAAGGCCGTACGGAGAACATCACGCACCGACTGCCCTTCAGCAAGGACAGAGTGCTGATCCAAGTAACCAGCGGTCACATATTTGGACCATTCAACCTTCCCTTCATCTGGCAGCATTTTACCAGTCACAATGCTCATAAAGGTCGATTTCCCTTCACCATTAGCACCGACCAGACCGATATGTTCTCCCTTGAGGAGACGGAAGGACACATCTTCAAAAATTGCACGGTCACCAAAACCGTGACTCAGATTTTTAACTTCTAAAATACTCATTTTAATTCCTTATCTTGTTTTTATACTCTTCGAAAATCAAATTCAAACTACGTCAACGTCTCCTTGCCGTACTCAAGTACAACCTGCGGCTAGCTTCCTAGTTTGCTCTTTGATTTTCATTGAGTATTATGTAATCGGTTATAGAGGAGCCAAGCCAGATAGCCACCCAAGGTATTGGTCCACAAATCATCAATTTCAAAGACGCGATTGAAATCAAAGAAAAAATCCAAGACCAACTGCGTACACTCGATTCCAAGACTCACTAAAAAACTGAAAAAAATCACTTTTCTTGTCTTACGCAAGTTTGGAAGGAGATAAAGGAGTTGGAAAACAAGAGGAAAAAGCAAGAAGACATTGAGGATATTTTGTAAAAAAATCCAAAATAATTGTCCTACATCACTCACTTCGCCCAGTTTCCAGAGAGAATTGAAAGGAGTCAAAAGAAAAACCAGGCGTCCAAGATGCTGAATACCTGGAGTTTCCACTCCCACGGGAGAATGTTCTTGAGGAGTAAAGCAAAAATAGACGATACAAATGCTATAGAAAATGACTCCCCAAACCAAAATATGATTATAAGTTTTCTTCATCATTAAGGATTGACTGCTGCGACTGCTTTCTGGCGGTCACGTTTCATTGTGTTAGAGCGCAATTGTCCACAAGCTGCATCAATATCTGTACCATGCTCTTGACGAACAACACAGTTGACCCCTTTTTTCTTAAGCGTATCATAGAAGGCCAGGACGCGCTCTTTAGGACTACGGCTATATTGGTCATGCTCACTAACTGGGTTATAAGGAATCAAGTTGACATAAGACAATTTCTTGATGTTCTTGAGCAATTCAGCCAATTCTAAGGCTTGTTCTACACCGTCATTTACTTCATTGAGCATGATATACTCAAAGGTTACACGACGATTGGTTGTTTCGATATAGTACTCAATAGCAGCAAAGAGTTTTTCAATCGGAAAGGCACGGTTAATCTTCATGATGCTTGAACGCAACTCATTGTTAGGTGCGTGAAGGGAAACGGCAAGATTGACCTGAACTCCTTCATTAGCAAAATCACGAATTTTATGGGCCAAACCTGAGGTTGAAACCGTAATGTGACGAGCACCGATAGCCATTCCCTTGTCATCATTGATGGTACGGACGAAATTCAAGACATTGTTGTAGTTATCAAAGGGCTCACCGATACCCATGACAACGATATGGCTGACGCGTTCGTCCTGACCACGCTCATCAAAGTATTTCTGAACCAGCATGATTTGTGCTACGATTTCACCGTTATTGAGGTCACGTTGTTTCTTAATCAAACCAGAAGCACAGAAGGTACAACCGATATTACAGCCGACCTGAGTGGTCACACAGACTGACAAACCATAGTGTTGACGCATGAGTACTGTCTCAATCAACATACCATCAGGCAATTCAAAAAGATATTTAACGGTACCATCAGCAGACTCTTGAACGATACGTTGTTTCAAGGGATTGACCACAAACTGGTCATTGAGCTTAGCAATCAAATCCTTGGAAAGGTTGGTCATCTCTTCAAATGACTGGACACGTTTACGGTAAAGCCATTCCCAGATTTGATCTGCACGGAATTTCTTTTCTCCCTGCTTCAAAACCCATTCCTGCATGGTTTGACGTGTTAAACTATAAATTGACGGTTTCATTTCTTCTCCTTATTCTCTACTCACTTCTGACGAATGACAAAATGACGTTGTCCCTTGTCCTCTTTCTGAGAATGCTGGTCTTTCTGACGACGTCTATTTTTCTTATCTGCATTCGGTTTTCGTTTGGTTTGAACCGGTTTCTTTCCTTTTTTAGAAGGTGTTTCTTCTTCCTTCTTACGCATTTTCTTGTCAAATGATGCTCGCTTAGGAGCTTCATTTTCTAAGACAAAATAGGCACAACCATAACTACAATACTCTAAAAGGTAGTCTTGTAAACGACTGATTTTTTCAAGTTTTTCTTCTGTTCGATCATCCTTGTAAAAACCTCGTAGGCGAAGCTGTTCGTTGCTCCAATCTCCCACGATATAATCAAACTTGGTTAAGACTTCTGAAAAACGCTGATTAAAAGCCGTCACATCAAAGGCATCCTTGATATTTTCCACCAAGGAAAAAGCTATCCCTTCCGTTTCAACCTTGTCCCCGTGTAAATGAAACTCAGGACCAGGAAACTTGTTATAGTTGTATAATTCAGGTGCAATTTCTTTTCGCATAGATATCCTTTTTCCACGATTACTTAATACTTTATTCTACCATAATTTCTAGCAGTTAGCACGTTTCTCATAAAAATGAAAAAAGTCTGACGATTTTGTCAGACTCGAATCATATGACCTAAAAAATCATATAACCTAAAAAAGAGAAGAAGCATTCTTCCCTCCATATACCATTATTTAGCGGCTGCGTACAATTCATCTACTTTGTTCCAGTTGATTACTGAGAAGAAAGCTTTGATGTAGTCAGGACGCACGTTGCGGTATTTCACGTAGTAAGCATGTTCCCAAACGTCCAAGCCCAAGATTGGTTTTTTACCTTCTGAGATTGGTGTGTCTTGGTTTGCTGTTGAAGTCACTTCAAGTTTACCTTCTTTGTTGACAACCAACCATGCCCATCCTGAACCGAAACGAGTTGTTGCTGCTGCAGTGAAGGCTGCTTGGAATTCTTCAAATGAACCAAATGTTGCATCGATTGCTGCTGAAAGTTCTGCTGATGGAGCTGTTTTCTCAGGAGTCATCAATTCCCAGAAAAGAGCGTGGTTCAAGTGTCCACCACCGTTGTTAATAAGTGCTTGACGGATATCAGCTGGAATAGATTCCACATCAGCAAGCAAGACTTCAAGGTCTTCACCGATTTCAGGGTGTTTTTCAAGAGCTGCATTAGCATTGTTGACATAAGTTTGATGGTGTTTGTCATGGTGCAAGTGCATTGTTTCCGCATCGATGTATGGTTCCAAAGCGTCGTATGCATATGGAAGTTCTGGTAAGATAATAGCCATCTGTAATACCTCTTTTTCTTTCTATATGAAAATGATAACGCAAACATTCACTTTTTTCAAGTTTTTTGCTTATAGATAAGGAAATCAGCAAGAAACCCACGACAAGATAATCCTGACGCGGGTTAAAAAAATTTTTCAGATAGGATTAATTTACCTGACTAGCAATCTGCAAGAGTGCCTTTTCAAAAAGGAAACTCTTTTCATAAAGACCTGTCTTAATCTGATAGTCTGTCTCAATCAAATAAGAAATAGCTTGCTTCAAAAAGCTCAAGGAAAGTCCTCGTGAATCCCTCAGCGCAAACTTGATTTGATAGGGATTAGGATTGCGTCCGAGAAAACTTCCTAGACTACTTGCAATCTGCGATTCTGTTTGCCCAGACTCCGACAAAATTTTCACCTGAGTAAAAGTCCGAAATTGTCCTAGCATGACTGCAATCAGTTTAATTTCATCTTCCCCTTGCAAGGTCAAGTCTCTAACCAAGTCGCGCGCCTGATCCATCTTTTTAGTCAGAATAAACTGAGTTAAATCAAAAATATTGTCCTGCAAGGTCTTGGGAATAGCGTTAACAATATCCTCTTCCTCGATAACAGAGTCTTCTTTATAGGACTGTAAAAAGAGGAGATTTTTCTGGATTTCGCTAAATTGGAAACCAGACTTGATGAGGAGATTTTCAAAAGAATGATTGGCAAACTGCAGACCTTGTTTCTGACTCCACTTTTGAAAATACTGGCGCAATTCTTGTTCTTTGGCTTCTACTGCATCAAAGACCTTGGCATCACGCTTCAGTAATTTAACCAACCGTCTTTTACTATCCAGCTTTCCTTCTGCAAAGATTAACAACTTAGTTATTGGTGAAGGATTGTCAAGGTATTCCTCAAACGACTTGAGCTCAGCATCTGTTAAAAAGCGTTTCTTGGCTGTTGTGATATCGACAAAATGGTCTAATATCACGATTTTCTCATCCGCAAAGAAAGGAAGGCTGACCAACTCCAGTTCCACATCCTTGTAGACCACTTCTTTCATATCAAAGTAGGCAAAGTTGAGGTCAGCAGAATCATAGCCAATCTGTTTCAACACTTGACTCTTCATCACTTCAAACTGACCCTGGTCTGTCCCTGTAAATAGGCTCAGACTAGGTAAATTTGATAAAGTCAACTTCTGGCTTTCTTCAATAGCTAGCATCTTCTCTCCTTTCTTCTGATTTTTCGATTTAATTTAGTCAATGTAGCGCAATTTCCCACGGAAATCTTCTAAGCTCTCATACCCTTTTTCCGACATGATTGCTTTCAGTTCATTGGTAATACGTTCGAAGGCACCAACACCTTCTTTGTGAAGGGTGGTTCCCACCTGTACCATACTAGCACCACAGAGGATGTGTTCAAAAGCATCTCGACCAGTCAGAACACCACCTGTTCCAATGATTTGGATTTGAGGATTGAGACGTTGATAAAAAGCATGAACATTGGCTAGAGCAGTCGGTTTGATGTACTCCCCACCAATCCCACCAAAACCATTCTTAGGTCGAATAACGACAGATTCATCTTCTATATAAAGGCCGTTCCCAATCGAGTTAACACAGTTGACAAACTTGAGCGGATATTTATTGAAAATAGCTGCCGCTTGGTCAAAGTGAACAATGTCAAAATAAGGTGGTAATTTAATCCCAAGAGGTTTGGTAAAGTAGGCAAATACTTCTGCCAAAATTCGGTCAGTTGTCTCAAAATCATAGGCAATCTGAGGTTTACCTGGAACATTTGGACAGGAAAGATTTAGCTCAGTCAGACCACGAAACTCACTCTCTTGGACTTTTTTCAAGATAGTATGGGTTTCCTCTGGAGACATTCCAACTAAGGATAGAAAGAAGGTACGATTCGGTTCCTTTTCTTGTAATTCCAGAAGATAGTTTAGGTAATAATCTAAGCCATTATTTGGCAAGCCCATAGAGTTGATGGAACCAAGGGGAACATCTTGATAGCGTGGCTCAGGATTTCCCTGACGAAAGTCCAAGGTCGCTGTCTTCGTGACAAAGGTTCCTGCTGCTGAGTTTTTAACGCCTTCTAACTCTGCTATCGTCATACAAGCCACACCTGCCGCATTCATCAAACAATTGTCAAACTCAAAACCAGCAATTTGCGTTTTCGTTGATACCATGATTCTGATCCTCCAGATTCCTTTTATTGCTAATATTATACCACATTTTCAGATTTTCTCTTTAAGAAAGGCATTTATAAGAAAAACGTTCGTATTTTTATCTATTATCAAAAATTCCAATTTCAAACAATCCCAAAAATCAAATTGAAAGAATTTTTAGAAAATTTTTGTTTTTCTCTTTACAGTTAAAAAAAATTCTGCTATAATGACACACATAATTAAATTAGAATTTAAGGAGAACGATATGACATCTGCTAAAGAATATATCCAAAGCGTGTTTGAAACTGTAAAAGCTCGTAACGGGCACGAGGCTGAATTCCTCCAAGCTGTTGAAGAATTTTTCAACACTTTGGAACCTGTATTTGAAAAACACCCTGAGTATATCGAAGAAAATATCTTGGCACGTATTACTGAGCCTGAGCGCGTGATTTCTTTCCGTGTTCCTTGGGTTGACCGTGATGGAAAAGTTCAGGTAAACCGCGGCTACCGTGTTCAATTCAACTCAGCTGTTGGACCATACAAAGGCGGACTTCGTTTCCACCCAACTGTAAACCAAGGGATTTTGAAATTCCTCGGATTTGAACAAATCTTTAAAAATGTCTTGACTGGACTTCCTATCGGTGGAGGTAAAGGTGGATCAGACTTCGATCCTAAAGGTAAAACAGATGCTGAAGTGATGCGCTTCTGCCAAAGCTTCATGACTGAATTACAAAAACACATCGGACCATCACTTGACGTACCTGCTGGTGATATCGGTGTTGGTGGACGTGAGATTGGTTACCTTTATGGTCAATACAAACGCCTTAACCAATTTGATGCTGGTGTCTTGACTGGTAAACCTCTTGGATTTGGTGGTAGCTTGATTCGTCCAGAAGCAACTGGTTACGGTTTGGTTTACTACACTGAAGAAATGCTCAAAGCTAACGGTAACAGCTTTGCTGGTAAGAAAGTTGTTATTTCAGGTTCTGGTAACGTAGCTCAGTACGCTCTTCAAAAAGCAACTGAACTTGGTGCAACTGTTATCTCTGTATCTGACTCAAATGGTTATGTCATCGATGAAAATGGTATCGACTTCGATCTTTTGGTTGATGTTAAAGAAAAACGTCGCGCTCGTTTGACTGAGTATGCAGCTGAGAAAGCAACTGCTACTTATCATGAAGGCTCTGTATGGACTTACGCTGGTAACTACGATATCGCTCTTCCATGTGCGACTCAAAACGAAATCAATGGTGAAGCAGCTAAACGTTTGGTTGCCCAAGGCGTTATCTGTGTCTCTGAAGGTGCCAACATGCCAAGCGACCTTGATGCCATCAAAGTTTACAAAGAAAATGGTATCTTCTACGGACCTGCCAAAGCTGCCAACGCTGGTGGTGTAGCCGTCTCAGCCCTTGAAATGAGCCAAAACAGTCTTCGCCTCTCATGGACTCGTGAAGAAGTTGATGGACGTCTCAAAGACATCATGACAAACATCTTCAACACAGCTAAAACAACTTCAGAAACATACGGTCTTGATAAAGACTACCTTGCAGGAGCTAACATTGCTGCCTTTGAAAATGTGGCAAATGCCATGATTGCACAAGGTATTGTTTAAGATTTATTTGCTCAATCCTCAATCGCTCCGATTGGGGATTTTTAGTTTGAATTAAAAAAGTTGGAAAATTACTTACTCGCCCCCTTTTTTGCCCCTGTTAGAATAAAAAGGAAAACCGCTACTCCTAAGAATAGCGGTTTAATCATGTTTTTAAGCTACTAATGTAGTCGCTCTATTATTTGGCGTTTTTTCTTTTAAAGACTTTTTGCCCAGTTTAACTTCTTAAGAAAGCCAAATGATATTCTCCATTCAATTTAACTGCTACTTTCTCATGGATAGACTGATTTTTTAAAGAACAAATTTCTCCATATTTCCAACTTTCGTGCTCCCCTGATAATCTAGTGACTGACTTCACTTGATTATCTAAGTTAGCAACTGTAGCACTAAGCTCTTCTTTGGGAATAATTTCTTCAGTAATTGTAAATGATTGTTCCCCTACCTTCAACTCTCTGGCTTCTTGCTCATTGATAGCAAATCCTCCTACTAAGCGAACATTGAATAAGTCAGAAACTTTTAGTAGTTCTTCTTTAGAAATATTATCAAGTAGTCTACATTTATAGAAAGTACTATCAATTTTTATGGCAAATTCTCTATTCTTGGTCTGATATAAGTCACCAATCTCCAATAAATCATTCTTTATTTCATTATTGGAATCATCGTAAGATATTTCATAAATATCATAATGATTGCTTACTTTACTTTCAATATCTTCATATAAAATTAATTGATTAGTTACACCATAATGCTCTCCTTTATAATCAAATCGATTATAACTTGAGTCGAGAAATTTAACATCATACTTCTCATATGTGCATCCAGTCAATCCAAGTAAACTTAAGAAAAAAATTACGGAAAGATAGATTTTTTTGAATTTCATAGTTCTCCTCCTAATTTTCTATAGTTAAATTATCAAAAATCAATAACGCCTCTCTCCAATATGTCTTTACAGACTTATTTTGGATATGAAGTAAAGTCAAAACAATTCCCAAACTTCCATCCAAAAATTTAACACTCCCTTCATTTCAATCATAGTATATAATTAAACACCTTTTCTGCTTACAACTACTAAATTAGCAACAAACAATAATACAACATAAAAAGTTAAAGCTAATAAATAGGTTGTGCTTCTAAAATTATTTTCTAAAATTATATTAACTGGCAAAATTACTGGAATCCAAAAAATATTAAGAAAAACTTTATTTGTTGCAAATAATATAAATAAACTTTCTACAACGGCTAAAAATAAATTTCCACCTTTCGCAATAAACAATGTCAATAGCATGTGGAAATGATTTAGCAATATTAGTAATAACCAACTAACTATTCCTACGTAAAAATAATATGAAAAGTGTTCTAACTCTATACCTACAACTACCCATAAAGGAATAGTGAGTAAAGATAATAGTAAATCTAACACAAAAAGTTTCGCTCCCCATATACTAGATATATTTCTCCCGCTCCTAATATTCTGATAATTATTAGCATTGATTTCTTGTTCAGATACTAATAAAGTGATTATCGTAGTTATCATACAATAGCCTAACATGGGTAAAAAGATAATATTTTCCAATACAATTGTGTTATTTACAGATAATATATAAATTGGAATTGTCAATAGTTGTATAGTAGACAAAATCAAAATAATGTATAGTTGATACGAACCTTTAAATTTAATCATTTCACTTTTTAGCAATTGGATCATTACTTAACCTCCAATTTAACATTAACAAAGAAACAATAAATAGAATCAATGATAGAAATACGGCAAATACTACCATTTTAACGTCTGTTACATGATTTGTTAAATCTAAATCTCCTGACGGTTTTATATACATAAGACTATAAGCAATTTTATAATGATATGTAAAAGGAAAGAAGAACCAAAAGCTACTTTGAGCGATAAAAGGTGCAACCAAAAAACAAATCAAGGAGTTAATAGATACTAGGATATAGGGATTGATCCATTTCGAAAATAGATACAAGAGTGGCAATACCCATATGGATGTTATCGAAATAAGTACTAAACAAATTAAGTCACCAATTATATTCAATGATATTAAGTCGGCATACAAAAAATTACTTGTAAATAATAATATAGCTAAAAACCATACGTTAGAAATGAGTAAATCTTTTAATTTTAAAAGTATCTTTACGATATATATTTTTATGCTATCATTTCGAAAGTATATATTCTGGAAGTTTCCTGCAGCTTCTTCTGCTTTATAATCATATAAAAACAACAATCCAATAAGTGTATACAAAAAGACGGCTTCCCACCAATATATTGAAAAACTTTCTATAATACTCGGTCCAACAAGTAATATAGCTATTAAAATCGACAAGCCAGGAGCTATTATCAAGAATTTTTTGGATGTATTTTTTCGCTGTTTTAACCATTCTGATTTAAATATTTTTATCATATTGCGTCACCTCCATGAACAATTCTAAAAAATAAAGATTCTAAATCATCACTTTGAACATTCGAACCGTCGTAAAAAATTTGACCATCATGTAAAATAACAATTTTATCTGCCACTTTACTAACTTCATACAGTTGATGGCTAGATAAAAGAATTGTCATTCCTGATTTCTTTAAAGAAATCATTAAATTCAATAATTCCTTTATACCATTTGGATCTAATCCATTGGTAGGTTCATCCAAAATGAGCAAATCTGGACTAGTAATTATTGCCATGCCTAATCCCAAACGTTGTTTCATACCTAAAGAAAAGCTCCCTGCTTTTTTCTTTCCCGTATTAGATAGCCCAATCAAGTTTAATACTTCATTAATTCGTTCGTCAGAAATGTCATATAACAATGCTCTAGTTTTTAAGTTATCAAATGCAGATAAGTTCATATAGATAGCAGGAGTTTCAATAAGCGCTCCAATCTCATATATGCCCGCATTTTTTCCCCCATTAAAAATAACCGTACCACTATCAGCGTTTTCAAGACCAAAAATAATCTTCATAATTGTTGATTTTCCAGCACCATTGATACCTAATAATCCACAAATACTTCCCTCTTTTATTTCAAAAGAAATATTTTTCAGCACTTCTCTATCCTTATATGATTTTCTAAGTTTTTGAACTTGTATATTCATAACTATAATTCCTCCTTTATTTATACTTGTACGTTACACTTTATTTTTCAAAATTTGTTCAGATTTTCCAATTTTAAAAAATAAAAAAATAGACAGTCCTCAATTTAGAAAACCATCTATTTTAATACATAACTATTATATGGAAGCTATCTAGTATATCCCTATAGAATTATTTTTTAATAAGCAACGTCACTTGAGCACCACCTCTATCTGGATTTGATAAAAACAATTCTCCAAAATGTCTAGTTGCAACTTGTTTAGCAAATGCTAACCCTAAACCATAGTGCTTATTATTCCTACCTTTATTCTCAGTATAAAATAACTTATCTGCATTTAATAAGGACTGTTCAGTAAAAGGGAGACCATTGTTCCACACTCCAAAATTAATATACTCTGTTTCCTCAATGATAGTAAGAGTAACTTTTTTTTCTCCAGAACTATATCTTGCTGCATTTGCTAAAATATTAATTAATGCCCTATTTAAATTAAAACGATTTCCCTTAAAAAACATTAATTTTGTAGTATTAATAATTTTGAAATCAACCTTTGCATTATTCATTACAGATTTCGCCTCTACTGACAGATCACTTAAAAAATCAGGTAAATATATCTGTTCCCCATAATCTTTATCTTCAATTAGTAATCTTGAATAATCAATCATTGAACTAAAGTATCTTTCAAAAATCACTATACTGTTATTCATTGACTGAGTATATTCCTTCTGTTGATCAGTCAGGTAAGTTAATTCAAGCAACTCTAAATTTCCCTTTAGTACTGTTAAAGGAGTTTTTACATCATGAGCTAATGCACCAACTTGAAAAGATAAATCTTCCTTCTCCCTTCTTTCTGATTTGAGTAAATTAGTTAACTCGTCGTCCTTTTGATATAATACAGAGAGAATTTCATCGAACTCTTGTATTTGAGCTGGAATCTTTTTTTCTTTAAATGTTAACTGCCCCATGTTTAAAGCTTTTTTTTGTATAAGTAGAAAATTTTTTGAAAATTCTTTTATTAATCTTGTAAGTGACCAAATGAGTAAAATCGTTTCGAAAACGAAGAAAAATAAATAAGAAAATAGATTAAATGAAATGTGACGCAAATTCGGATTAACAAACTCAGGTATCATGGGTTGCCTGACAGTAAGTACAATCTCTGAATTAGCATAATACCCATAATACACCTCACTATTACTTACAGATTCATTTTTAGCAAAAACTTCTCGATAGGCAGGCAAATCCTTTTTTTGATAATTACCCTCTTCAATTGTATCTGTCTTGCGATTAAATACAACATAGTCAAATATAGAGTTATTCATTGCTTGAACTACATCACTTAAATTGCTGGTATCACTCACTGAAATTTCAATTTTAGAGTCGTATACATTTAATTGTCCTGTAAAAACAAGTAAATAAGTAAATATAAAAAATAAAAGTATACTCAGTAACGTACCTGTTACTAGTTCTAAAACAGTCCTTATTATACGTCCTCTAATTGTACTATTCTTCTTAATCATGCCACTTGTATCCCATACCTCTAACTGTTTTTATAGGATTAATTCCATAGGATGAGAATTTTAATCTTATTTGATAGATATACTCAGATATTGAACGAAAGAGGGTTTCAGCATCATCATCATAAACGTTTTCATATATATCTTGTACAGTAAAAATTTTTCTTGGATTGCTAGATAATAGCTCTATGATATCATATTCTCTACTTGTAAAGGCAAGACTATCTCCATTAATACAAACAATTTTTTCTTGTAAATAAATCGTTATTGGAGATAATTCTCGAACAATTTGATTACTTAATTCACCTTGTTTGTATCGTTCTTCTCGTTTGAGATTTGCAGCAACTTTAGCAATTAATTGATTGATGCTGAAAGGTTTTGTAATATAGTCATCTCCTCCTAAATTCAATCCTGATACTATATCATCTTCGGTGTCTTTTGCACTAACAAAAATAATAGGGGAGCTTACTTTATTTCTAATCTGCTTACAAATTTGCATACCATCTATATTAGGCATCATTACATCTAATAAAATCAAATCAAATCCTTTGAAATTATTAATATTGATTGGTGCAGTCACTTCTTGATACGTCGTTACCTGATAGTTTTTCATCTCTAAAATAGTTCGCATCAATTTCAAAATTTCAAAATCGTCATCTACAACTAATATCTTATACATTCTATCACCTCAAAAAATTTTAGAGAACTACCTGCAATGCTCCGTATTTCTGACAAAGAATAGTCTCAATACATCAGTTTGTAATGTAAATTAAATTTTTAGAAACTAGTATAAATCTATTTTACACTATCTTGAACAAAATTCGTAATATTTAATAATATAATTTGAGTGCCATCAATATCATTTCTTATCCAGCAGAAATAACCATAACTTTCCCATCTATATATGAATAATCCTCCCCCTTAAGTTCTCCAACGTAATGTTTCAATGCTTCTTGATTATTTTAATCTAGACCCTCATCACCTACTGAAGCAACAATTATTGAACCTTGACATTTGAGATTGTATCAGAGAAAATTCAGATTTTATTCAGAGAAAAAATCATCTTTACACTACTAGTGAAATTCAAATTTAAGAAAGAATCAATTTCTAAAATTTTTCATGTCCTAAAAAAACGGAATACGTTTTGAACTTGTTCAGATTATTTTCTATCCCTTCTTCCACTTATGCCCAGCCCAGCCTGCCAAGACAAGTAAAACAAGGTTAAAAATGATAAAGAAATGTGACCTTTTCAACTTTTCTTTTCAAGATAGGTTGAGTATTCCTATCCTCCTCATTCTCAAAAAGAATTTTAGGTAATTTATAATACCGTTCTGAAGTTTGGTATTGATTTGCGGTAATTCGTTTCATAGCGCCCCTCCAAGTTCTTTGAGTATTAAATCTCCACTTTATTCCAATCGAACCAAGCCACTTTTTTCTAATTCAGCCATACGAGAGATGGCTTCAACAATATCAATTCTCATTTCACGTACTAAAAATGAAATGACAATATAGCGTGATGATTGTAATTCTTTTGTCATTTTCCCTCCTGAAAATAAAAAAAGGAGAACAATATTCAACTGTTCTCCACGATAAATTTGTTAAAAAGAAAAACCCTGCCAAATTAATTTTTGGTAGGGTTTTTGGTAGGAAACTAAATTAATTTATCAGTTTCTAAAATGTGTTCACGATTCTAAAAGGCTGATACTATAGTATCCCGAATTCTAATTGGTATGTGCCTCTTATTTAAGAGTAACTGAAGCTCCAGCTTCTTCCAATTTAGCTTTGATTTCTTCGGCTTCTGCAGTTGCAACGCCTTCTTTAACAAGTGCTGGTGCACCGTCAACAAGTTCTTTAGCTTCTTTAAGTCCAAGACCAGTGATTTCACGTACAACTTTGATAACGCCAACTTTTTTGTCGCCTGCAGATGTCAATTCAACGTCGAATGAATCTTTAGCAGCACCAGCGTCAGCAGCACCAGCTGCAGCAACAGCTACAGGAGCAGCTGCAGTTACACCAAATTCTTCTTCGATAGCTTTTACAAGGTCGTTCAATTCAAGGATTGAAGCTTCTTTAATTTCAGCAATAATGTTTTCAATGTTCAATGCCATTGTTATTTCCTCCAAATATGTTTTAAATTTATAATAGATTTTTCGTAGCTAGGCTACGCTGCGTAGCTTAAGATTAAGCTGCGTCTTCTTTGTTGTCTGCAACCGCTTTGACTGCAAGAGCAACGTTGCGCACTGGCGCTTGAAGTACAGAAAGGAGCATAGAAAGAAGTCCTTCGCGGTTTGGAAGAGTTGCAAGTGCAAGAATCTCTTCTTTAGATGCGACAGCGCCTTCGATTGCACCACCTTTGATTTCAAGTGCTTCAGCGTCTTTAGCAAAATCGTTCAAGATTTTCGCTGGTGCGATAACATCTTCGTTAGAAAATGCTACTGCAGATGGTCCAACAAATACTGATGCAAGTTCTTCAAGACCAGCTTTTTCAGCTGCACGACGCAAGATTGAGTTTTTAATAACTTTATACTCAACTTCGCTTCCACGAAGCTCACGACGAAGAACTGTATCTTGCTCAACTGTCAAACCACGAGCGTCAACAACGACGATAGATGCAGCAGCTTTCATTTTTTCAGCTACTACGTCAACTAGTTCCGCTTTTTTAGCAATAATTGCTTCACTCATTAGTGTGTTCACCTCCGTAATTATTTTGCTTGGGGAATTTTTCCAAAAGAAAAACGCGCCCAAACCTAGACACGAAAGTACAATACGCTTCTTTTTACATGATACGTTTTGTCCTCGGTAGGATATTTATGAGTCTAGCTCCCCTACTGTCTTAGGCAGTTTTTTCAAACCGTATATAAGTATAGCATAGTTAAAAAAAGAATGCAAGATTTTTGCAAACTTTTTTTAAAATTTTTCGTGATTTTTCTTTTAAAGTTCTACTGTCAGGACTTGACCTTGCTTAACGACCTGCTCTCCTGCGATATAAACATCATCTACATCACTGGATTTGACAGCATAAACCAGGTGAGAGAGCATATTTTCCTGAGGTTGGAGATGAATTTTCCCTTTAGGTTGAATGACGAGAAAATCTGCCTGCTTACCAACTTCCAGACTTCCTACCTGATTTTCCATTCCAAGGACCTTAGCCCCTTCGATTGTCAGTGCCTTGAGAGCTGTTTCGATAGGAAATTGGCTAGCATCTCCACTTTTCATCTTCTGAAGAAGGGCTGCTGTCCGTCCTTCCTCAAACATATCTAGATTGTTATTGGAAGCTACCGAGTCAGTCGCAATTCCGACTGCTACTCCTGCTTTTTGCAGTTGGATGATGGGAGCAATCCCTGAGGCCAGTTTGAGGTTACTGATAGGATTATGCGCAATTGCCACTTGAGATATTGCCAAGCGTTCAATTTCTCGCTCGTTTAATTCGACCCCATGAGCAAAGACAGACGGATGATCTAAGTAACCCAATTCTTCTAGTAAAGCAAGGGGACGTTTGCCATAGCGTTTCAGGATAATTCCTGACTCCTCCTTGGTCTCAGCTACATGGATATGGATGGGGATATTCAGCTCTTTTGCCATTTCCAAGCTCTCTTCCAACAAGTCTCTACTACAGCTATAGGGAGAATGTGGAGCTACCATAACCTTGAAATTTGGATTTTCATATCCTATGATTGTCTCGATGATGGCTTGTGTTCTGCTTATAGTCTCAGCAGTTGTTTCTGCCTCTGAAGAAAAGAGGGTCGGTGAGAAATAACAACGCATCTTGGAAGCCTTGACTACCTGATAAATCTGCTCAATCTCCACTCCATTGGGATTATACATATCATTGAAGGTTGTTGTTCCTGACTGAAGCATTTCTGTCAGAGCTTCTTTAACCGCTTTGGTAGTCATATCTGGTGTAAACTCGGCTTCTGCTGGCCAGATATAGTCATTGAGCCATTCATGGAGATTACTGTCATCTCGGATTCCTCGCAAACCTGTCATGGCAGAATGGGTGTGGCAATTGACCAAGCCAGGCATGATCCAGGCTCCTTGATAGTCGATAATCTGCTCAGCTTGCTCTAAAATCTCTGGCTTCTCTTGACCAACATAGACGATTTGAGAATCCTTAACGGCTAGGACACCATCCAAATAAACATGGAAATCTTGGTCACAAGTCACGATATTTACATGCTGATAGACTTTCATTATAGGCTCCTTTTCTAAAAGACAATTTACAGTGAATAATTTTTCTAGCTATTGTAACAAAAAAGTCACCTGAAGGCAACTTTTTTCGTCTATAAAATTTCAAAAGAGAAAGGCTTATTCTGAGCTAAAAGCTGCAGCTTGCTGCATTTGGTAATACTTGCCCTTTCGAGCCATGAGTTCCTGATGGTTCCCATACTCAACAATATCACCATCCACTAAGACAAGAATCAAATCCGCATCCTGAATGGTTGACAAACGGTGAGCAATGATAAAGCTTGTGCGTCCCTTCATGAGTTTGGCAAAGGCATCCTGTACTAGCACCTCTGTCCGTGTATCGATTGAGGAAGTCGCCTCGTCTAAGATAAGAATCTTAGGGATAGCTAGAAAGACTCGGGCGATTGTCAAGAGTTGGGCTTGACCGACAGATAGTGATTCTCCTGCATTTTCCAACTTGGTATCGTATCCCTGTGGCAACTGTTGGATAAAAAAGTCTGCATTGGCTGCCTTTGCAGCTGCAATCACTTGCTCCCGACTGGCATCAGGATTCCCAAAGGCAATATTGTCATGAATGGTTCCTTGTTTGAGCCAGGTTTCTTGGAGCACCATCCCAAACTGCTGTCTCAATGACGCTCGGGTATAATCATAAATGGATTGCCCATCCAGCAAGATATCTCCAGAATTAATGGGGTAAAATCGCATAAGGAGATTGATAAGAGTTGATTTTCCGGCACCTGTCGGACCAACGATGGCTACCTTGCTACCAGCTGGAATATCGATAGACAAATCCTTAATCAATATCTTCTCAGGATTGTAGCCAAAAGAAACATGCTTAAAGGAATTAGCTCCCTTAACCTGGTCACTGGTCAAGACTTCCTTGCCTGTTTCAGCCACCTCAGGACTCTCTAGGACAGCATAGACACGCTCTGCACAAGCTAAAGCACTTTGTAACTCAGCTAGAACTGAAGAAATATCGTTAAAGGGCTTGGTGTACTGTTGGACGTAATTCAAAAAAGTCACTAAACGCCCAATGGTCAAGGTGGACCCCATCATGATACGATAAGCTCCTACTCCAGCTAAAAGCGCATAAATGAGTGCATTGACAAAGCGAGTCGAAGGATTGACCGTTGAAGAATAAAAGATGGCTAACTGAGAATAGCCTGCGTAGTTGTCATTCGCCTCGTGCAGTCTTTGGATAAACTCTGTTTGAGCATTGAAGGACTGGATTATGGTCTGTTGGCTAAGCGATTCTTCAATCAACTGAGTCTGAATCCCCCTCGTCTCTGTTTGCTTCTGGAATAGATGATAGGAGCGTTTGGCAATAAAGCGTGAAATCACCATAGATAGTGGTGTCAACAACAAGACCAAGAGGGTCATGAGGAGATGAATTTGGAGCATAGCTAGAATACTAACCAAAATCATCAAGACGCCGATGAAAAATTGGTTAAAAATCATGGTCAAGCCGGCTGCCAACTGTTCTATGTCTGTGGTCACACGACTAACCATCTCTCCACTGCCTTGCCGATCCACAAAAGCAATCGGTAACCGATGGAGCTTATGGATGATTCGCTCTCGCAAATCTTTAGTAAAAGAGAAGATTAGGCGATTATAAAGAAGAGGATTGGCCCATTGTACCAGAGTATTTCCTATTACCACCAAGATCATCTGGATGAAAATCTGCCAAAAAACTGGTGAAGAACCAGCCACTAGAACCTGGTCGATGACCTGACCAATCAGAATAGGTAGGTAAATTGATAAGCCAACTTGGGCAATAGTTCCTAGAAAGGCTAGGAAAAGGAGGAAAGGATGGCTTGCTAAATCTTTTGCCAAACGTTTAAGCGTCTGGTTTGCGGTTTGTCGTTTCATGCTAGTCCTCCTTTCCATGTTGGGATGCATTTATTTCACGATAAACTTGACTAGTTTGCATCAATTCCTCGTGCTTGCCAATAGCTAAGAGCTCACCTTTTTCCAAGAGGAGAATCTGGTCAGCCATCTGGAGTGTCGAAGTCCGTTGAGAAATCAAGATTAAGCTTGTATTTGGTAAGTTCTCGCGGATAGCTTTCAAGAGCTTGGACTCAGTAATGGTGTCGAGGGCCGAAGTCGCATCATCTAGGATAAGAAATGGAGCTTGGCGCAAGACTGCGCGAGCAATAGACAGCCTTTGTTTTTGTCCACCTGAGAAATTTCGACCTCCTGCCTCAACTAGGGCATCCAAGAGTCCTTCCTTTTCACTGACAAAATCCTTTGCTTGCGCAATTTCCAAGGCATGCCAGAGTTCTTGATCAGTTACTTCTTGATCTAAACCTAGAGTCAGGTTGGAACGAATAGTTCCCTTAAAAAGTTCGACTTTTTGGGGCACATAGGCAATCCAGGACCGCCACTGCTTTAAATTACGAGGACTAGATCCATCTCGATAAAGGTCAATGCTTCCCTTGTCTGCTGGATAAAGACCAAGTAAGACTTGCACCAAGCTTGATTTACCAGAACCTGTTCCCCCAATGATACCAAGGATTTGCCCTTGCTTCATATCAAAGGAAATGTCTCTCAGAGAAGGCTGGGCCGCATCAGGATAGGTAAAGGTCAGTTCTTGAACTTGTAAAACCTGATCACTGGTAGCTTGCTTTTGTTCTAATTCTAAATGGATATTTTCTGGAGCTTCAGCAAAGACTTGCTCGATTCGCTTGGCTGAGATATAGGACTGGTTGAGAGAATTTATCAGCATGGCTAGCTTGACCAATTCCACCAAAATCTGTAAGAGATAGTTGATAAGGGCAATGAGAGCACCTTGACTTAGCAATCCTCCTTGAATAGAAATATAGCCCTGCCAGATGATAACGAGGAGGGTTCCATTAACAATCAGATAGGTCAGAGGTGTTAATAAACTAGACCAGAAACCAGTTTTCTCTTGTAATCTAGCATAGACTTGGTTAAGGGTTTGAAAAAGCTGCAATTCTCGTTTTTCTTGGCCAAAAGCACGAATCACTCTCATTCCTTGTAATTGCTGGCGCGTTTCTTGAACCAGTTGGTCCGTTTTCTTTCTTAGACTGCTGTAGAGAGGATTGACCAGTCTAGAGAGTCCTACAATGACAACGGTCAAAATGACAACCATGACCAAGAACCAGAAAGTCAGCTCAGCTGAGATTCGATAGGCCATAAAGATAGCCCCAAAAACGATAATAGGCGCTCTCAAAAAGAGACGCAGGAATTGATTGATACCAGTCTGAATCTGGTAGGTATCCGAAGTCAAGCGAGTCACCAAGCTAGAAGTGGTCAGACGGTCTCTGCTGTCCTTTGGTAAAGACAGAATATGACGATAAAGATCGTCCGTCAATTCTTTGGCAAATCCTACCGCTGCCTTGGCTGAGTAAAACTGAGCTACCAAGGCCACTACAACTCCAATCACTGCAAAGATAAGGAGCAGACCAATCTGCATCCAGAGATGACCTTGATTTTTCTGGGGCAAGGATTGGTCAACAATCCCAGCAATCACCATGGGAACCAAGAGCTCAAAAACAGCTTCTAACAGCTTGAACAAGGGGGCTAAAATTGATTCCTTGATGTAGGGTTTGAAGTAAGATAATAAGTGTTTCATAAATCCCTTCTATTCGTATACTAGAAATAAAGAAAGTGGGAATCGCCCACCATCTCTGTTTTATTTGTTTAAGTAAGGCAATAAATAGCCATATCCTGCCTCTTCCATCTCATCCTTGGCTACAAAACGCAAGGAAGCCGAATTAATACAGTAACGGAGACCACCTAACTCCCGAGGGCCATCTGTGAAAACATGCCCCAAGTGAGCATTGCCTGACCGAGAACGAACTTCTATTCGCTCCATTCCATGGCTCAAATCCTTGTAGTAGTGAATCAATTCCTTAGAAATCGGACGGCTAAAACTTGGCCAACCACATCCTGAAGCAAACTTATCCTTGGCAAAAAAGAGTGGCTCACCCGTCGTGATGTCTACATAAATCCCTTCTTCAAAGGTTTGGTCATAGGCATTGCTAAATGGAGCCTCTGTAGCAGCTTCTTGGGTGACACGATAGGACTCTTCTGATAAACTGTCCTTCAACATTTCTTGACTAGGTTTTTCATAGTTTGCTGCATCAATCAATGGCTTATCAGCATCGGTCACATCGATATGACAATAACCAGAAGGATTCTTCTTAAGATAGTCTTGGTGGTAATCTTCAGCCAGAATGTAGTGGCGAAGTTTCTCCACCTCTACTGCAATCTTTCGACCCAGCATGCGTTCCTGCTCCTGCACCACAGTGTAGATAGCTGGCAAATCTGCTTCATCTTGGTAATAAATCCCAGTTCGATATTGGCGACCACGGTCATTCCCTTGTTGATTGATGGATAAGGGATCGATGACTCGGAAATAATAGAGTAAAATCTCTCTGAGTGACACTGCCTTCTCATCGTAAATCACTTGGACCGTTTCTGCATGATCTGTTTCCTTGAGTAGCTGGTAATTAGTCGTTTCGACTTGACCATTAGCGTAGCCAACACTGGTTGCTAATACTCCAGAAATTCGTGAAAAATATTCCTCTAGGCCCCAAAAACAACCACCTGCTAGATAAATTTCTGCCATCTTTGTTTCTCCTTTATCAAGTTTTTAACTAGACTTCTTTTCAAAAAAAGGATAGGAAGCCCTCTGGTCAAGTGGTTTCCCCATCCTGTCTTCTATTTTTTATTTTGCTTCGACACGGACACCTTGGGTATCAACTTTCAAGTCATGCAGTTTTCCTTTGAAAGGTTGCTTTTCCAATTCTGCCTTAATCGTTGGCATCTTTTCATGAGAAGCCAAGACCATAACTGTCGGTCCAGCACCAGAGAGATAGGTTGCATAGGCACCATTCTCTTTGGCTACTTGCTTAATCGTTGCAAATTCTCTTACCAAGTCTTGACGGTAACGTTCGTGGAAGAGGTCTCCCTCGATTGCTTGCCCAGCTGTTACCATGTCTCCTGCCAACAAGGCTGCAACAGCTACATTAGCGATTGAACTAGCAGCAACAGCTTCCTTGTAGGACAATTTTTTAGGCAAGACACCACGGCTATCGCGAGTGCGTAATTCATAGTTAGGAATGTAAGCTAGAAAATCACATTCTGGGAAGTCTGCCACAATCGCAGAGACTTGACCTTCAACGGAACTTGCAATAACGAGATTACCATAAATGGCTGGAGCCACATTGTCTGGATGTCCTTCAATCTTGGTCGCCAACTGCAACTTTTCATGGTCAGATAAGTTAAGCTTGCCTAATTGGTTGGCTAGTTCAATCCCAGCAACAATAACAGAGCTGGAAGAACCCAAACCACGCGCCAAGGGAACATTACTGGTCATTTTCAAACGTCTTGGTTGCAAGTCTGGTACAATTTGCAAAGCAATCTTGAGCAAGAGATTACGCTCGTCATGGGGAATCCATTTGCCAATCTGGTGTTCAATCAGCCACTCATCTCGTTCTTCGCAGACCTCAATTTGAAGATACTTGGTTACAGCTACACCGACCGAGTCAAAACCTGGCCCAATATTGGCACTGGTTGCAGGTACAATAATTTTCATCTTATTCTCCTAGCACCTTGAAGGTATTCAAGAGATCAAATTCTGAAACCTTCTTCAATTCAGCTGAAACATTCTCAAGCTGGGCTTTATTAATCTTATGTGTGATGATAACGACACGCGCCTCATCACCTTCTTTGCCATCTTGGAGGATTTGCTTGAAGGAAATATCTTGAGCGTTGAAGATTTCAGCAAGTTTCAAGACCTGACCTTTTGAGTCTGGAGCCAAGATTGAGAAATAGTAGTTTGCTTTAACATCTTCTGGATTTGCCAAAACCAAGTCGCGGCTATATTCGTTGAAGTCTTTACCAATCGTTCCATCATTCAAACGACGAACGATACGGACAATATCCGCCACAACACTTGTTGCAGTAGGCTTTTGACCAGCACCTGGCCCATAGTACATAGACTCACCAATACCGATAGATTCTACAAAGACAGCGTTCATTACGCCATTCACACTAGCAAGTGGGTGCGCTTTAGGAAGGAAGGTTGGAGTTACTTCTGCAGCAATACCTGAAGGAGTTTCCTCAATAGAACCAACCAATTTCACTACATAGCCAAGGTCTTGGGCTACAGCTACGTCTTCTGGTGTGATATTGCGAATTCCTTTGTGGGCTACATCGTCAAAGGCAACCTTCATACCAAAGGCAAATTGGCTCAAAATCACCATCTTGTAGGCTGCATCAATTCCATCTACGTCATTTGTAGGGTCACTTTCAGCAAAACCTAGTCTTTGTGCTTCCGCAAGAGCATCATCGTAAGACCAGCCTTCTTCCACCATTTTGGTCATCATGAAGTTAGAAGTTCCGTTGACTACTCCAAGCACGCGCGTGATTTTATCAGAAGCTAATGAATTTGCTAGAGTGCGAAGAATTGGAATACCTCCCGCTACTGCTGCTTCGTAGTAAAGTGCTACCTTGTTGGCTTTAGCGATTTCTAGCAATTCTGCACCATGGACAGCCAAAAGGTCCTTATTAGCTGTAACAACGTGCTTCCCAGCTTCCAAGGCACGAGTGATAAAGGTCTTAGCAGGTTCGATACGCCCCATCAATTCCACTACGATGGTAATGTCTTGGTCTGATAAAATGTCATCCACATTGGTTACAAAGTTAAAGTCATTCCCTGCTGCAAGCAAGCGATTCTTTTCATCTTCATCCTTGACCAATACCTTAGCAACTTCAATCTCTGAATGTGCTGATTGATTGATTTTTTCTCCATTTTCCTTTAGGAGGAAAGGCACACCACTTGCAACGGTACCAAATCCTAGTAAAGCAATTTTAACTGTCATGTTTGTCTCCTCGAAATTTTCTAATATAGCCATTATAACAGAATTTTGTGAAAATTCCTATTATAGTAATTCACTATTTCAGTATAAAAAGAAAAACGAATCAGACGATTCGCTCTTCTTAAAATCTAGAAATAGCTTTCCAGAAATGATTATCCAATCTTTTGCAAATTAAGTACTGCATCATGATTCATCAAGACTTGGCCATACTCTTGCAAGACTGAGCGACTGATGTCACTATCGTCCGCAAACTCGCGCATACGAGCCAACAGCCAAGCTGGATAAGGACTAGGATGGTTTTCAATATCCACTAGAATGGTCAAATAATAGCGCTCGTTCATCTTGTAAAGTTCAGAAGTTTCCATCTCAAAAGTCACTGTCTTGGCAAAAGCTACCAAGTCAGCCAACTTAGCAAAAGAAAGGATATAGTAGATATAAGGCTCTTTCTTGCTTTCAACTTCTTGTTCAGTCTGTTCCTGCTCTTCTTCCTTGGCTTCGACTTGCTCTAGAGATTGAATCGCTTCGATATCATCCTTGGTTTTCTCTGCGATGCTTTTTTCCAAGGTTTTGATAAATTCATCTGGCGACATTTGGGCTAATTCTTCCATGTCTGGTAAATCCGATAAATCTTCAAAATCTAGATTTTGGTCAATCTTTGATTTGGTCACAAAGACATCTACCTTATCAGGTTTTGGAGTCACACGGAAGCTCAACATGCCTGTATCTAGAAAGCTATCAGGCATCTCTAACTCATCCAAGATAGCATAAAAGAACTCTTCTGTTTTTTCTTGAGGAACAAGAAAGTCAGCAATCTCCATCCCTCGATCCATCAAATCCTCTAAAGACATCGTGATTTTTAAAGTAGTATCACTAATTTGTTTCATTTTCATTGCTAGTAACCTCATACTTTCAGTTCTATCTATTATACTAGATTTTTACGATTTTATCAAAAGAATGAAGCGAGAATGTGATATAATACTAGAGACCATTTTACAATACAAGAAAGAAAGTACAATGAAAAATATAAAAGTTAATGCACTGGCTAGCTTGCTAGTCAATGTTCTCAATATCGTTTTTCCGCTGATAACTAATCCTTATCTGACACGGATTCTCAGCAAATCCAACTACGGTTACTTCAATACCGCCAATACCTGGGCTAGCTTTGTCATTCCTTTAGCTGCCTTTGGGATTTACAACTATGGGATTCGAGCTATCAGTAAGGTTAAGGATGATAAGGAGAAAATTAATTATGTCTTCTCCAAGTTATTCTATATCTCAGTGATTACATCTGTCCTTACAACAGGTATCTACTTCTTATTTATTTACATGGATACCAGTATTGAAAATTTGAAAGAACTCTACTATATACTCGGAGTACAAGCACTCTTCCAATTCCTCTATATTGAGTGGATGAATGAAGCATATGAAAATTACGCCTTTATATTATATAAGACATTAATTATACGGATAGCCATGTTGGTTGCAATCTTTACCTTTGTAAAAACTCCAGACGATATCGTACCTTATGCAATCATTATGAGTGCAACCACTATCCTTAACTACCTGCTCAGTTTTCTCTGGATTAAGCGAGAAGTTTCCTTTGTTAAGATTGGTCTTGTCGAATTAGTCAAAGCATCTAAACCGCTATTGACCATGTTGCTTCTAGCTAATGCCAATATGCTCTATACCTTACTTGATAGAATGTTTATCACCAAAGGGCCTGATGAAAACTATATTTCTTATTACACCATTGCTTCCAGCATCGTCATGTTGATTGCCAGTGTCCTGAGTGGAGCTATCAACGTCAGTATTCCACGTCTTGGCTACTATCTCGGTAAGAAAGACTACGAATCTTATAAAAATCTTCTAAATCAAGGCGCTGCCCTCTTTTACTTCCTCATCATTCCAACCAGTATTGGGATTATGGTATTAGGGAACTACGCAACTGTCATCTACTCTTCTGAAAAATACCTTGAAGCTGGTATTGTGACTAGTGTCTTCGCCTTTCGAACTATCATTTGGGCTATTGAGTTGATTCTCGGTAAACAAATTATCTTCATCAACGACCACGAAAATCGTTTAACAGCCTTTTACTTTATTGGTGGCGGAGCTAATATCCTACTCAACAGTCTCTTATATTTCAATAATATTTTTTCACCAGAGTATTACATTGCTACTACTATTATTGCAGAAACCGTAGTTGTTCTACTAGAGATTTACTTTATCAAGAAACATCATCTACTTGACTTAAAAGAAATCTTTACTACTTTAACACGCTATACTATTGTATCGCTCGGATTCATTCCCATCTATTTCACATTTAAATTCCTTTTCCAAATCAACTCTTATACAGTCAACCTCAATATGATCCTCATGGTTCTCTCGACTATTACAACTTGTGGAATCTACTATCTCTTGATACTTTTTATCACAAAAGATAAAACATTCTACTATGCACTCAATCTTGCTCTTGCTAAGATGAAAAGAAATTAAATAAATAACCTACCTATCTAAAACAAGGAATATTCCAGTAGATAGGTAGGCTATTTATTTTATCGAATTATCAAAGCAACTTTCTCATAAATTAATCAATCCAGTAATTTTTATCAGTTCCTGGATTTTGATGTTCAATAGGCGGAGGAGTCATATAGTCTTCACCAAACTCGTAAACCAAAATCTCATGGAATTTTCTAGGAACCTTCACAAGAATATTCTCATATGGCATTTCAATTGTATCATATAACCACTCTTTCTTAATTCCACTTGGATAGTAAGAGTCATAGGTAGTACATGCAAGATCTGTAGCCTGCTCAACATCATATTGCAAAGCTAATTTCTCCAATTTTTCATTCCATTTCTGTGGAGAAGTCAGTCTAAAAATTGCAGATGCAAGATACCGTGGTAAATTTTTGACACCTCCATTATCTATTTTGACTCCTTTGAAATTCAGAGACGAAAGTCGAATAAATTGTTTATAAAGCCTCATCTTTTTTCTATCATGTTCATCTGTGACAACCCCATCGTATGGGAAAATGTCAACACAAGTACCCAGAATAACCGACTTATCCAAAAGATTAGCATCTCTTCTTGTCCTCACATCATAAACTCTCATATATGTATAAGGGTAGCCTTTTGTTTCTCTATATGAAATTAATCTGTAGTAGGGATGTTTTTCATTTTTTAATATCTCATAGAGCTTTTCAAATTCATCTCGAGCCAAAGAAATATCGGTATCATCATCCCAAGGAATAAAACCTTTATGGCGTACAGCTCCTAGCAAGGTTCCAAAATCAATAAAATACTTGATTTCATGCTCCTCACACAATTTATGCAAATAGTTTAAAATATCTAATTCAATTTGTTTAATTTCTTCAAGAGTCAAAATTTTCTCTGACATCTATTATTCACTCCTAATCTTTTTACATCGAGTTAATGGCTTCTTCATTTCAATGACATCATTGAGATACCTTAATAATCTTCCACAATTGAAAATCATGATGAGAGAACCTTAGCTCAACTGGTGGCAGTTGCGTATAATCTCCGTAGTCCGAGGTCAGAATTTCATGATAGTTTTTTGGAATCATAAATTCCTTACCTTCGAATACACCTGTAATAGTTTGATTCAACCACTCCCGCTTCCAGACTGGTTTATTCATATCTTTATAAATAAGATAGTCAACCAACTCATAATCATCTACTTTTCTAGATTGAGCAAGCTCATCAATGCCTCTAATATGCTTATTCGTATTTGTGAAATAGAAGATAATGACTGATATATAGCGAATTAGAGAATTTAATAGACTTTTAGTATTGGTAATCCCTTTAAATGTATAACAGCTTAATTGACGTTTTTTTATAAGTCTCGTCATTTTATCTTTAAAAACTGAGTCATCCTCGTAACCATCTACAGGGAAAATATCTACATAAATTCCCATATTGGAATCAATTCGAACATCTTCTTCTAGTAAATAAGTTTGATTATCCTGAACTTTCATAAAGGGATAGACATAGTTGAGATTATTTTTATAAGACATCACTTCGTAACGTTCGTCAGGGTTAGCGATAAGATAGTCTTGCAACTTCTCATAATCTTCTCGTAACATACAGATATCCATGTCATCATCCCAAGGAATAAAACCTTTATGACGAACCGCACCGATAAGACTGCCATAAGCTAGGAAATATTTGACACCAATTTTCTGACAAACTTCATGAATATATTCCATGATTCCTAGTTCCATCTGTTGAATCTCTCTAATATCAGTTACTTCCTGATAACGAATACCTTCATCACGTTTGCAAACAACTAATCCATAACCAACAATCAACCAAAAGATAATATTAATAAAGTTAGTTGAGTACATAATCTGACTTTCAAATAATTGACCGAACAAGATGCCAAAGAAAAGAATCATAATCAACTTTTCAGAGTTCTTTTTAGAAACAATCAAATAAGTCAAAAAGCGCTTAATTATATATCCTAGTAAAAGTAGAAAGGATACTAAACCTAAAATTCCAGAACTAACAAATATGGTTACAAAAATGTTATGGAAATTTCCACCAATAAGAGAATTTTGAATCTCAAATTTACTGAAATATTTTGTGTAATAATCTGGAACATTCCTTACACCATAACCAAAAATTGGTTTTGCACTTCCCATTTTTATGGCATTTTTCCAAATATAAGTTCTACCACTAGGTGTTGTTTCTATTAGATGAAGTTCACCTGTTTTTTTTATAACTGAGGAATCCGTTTCTGCATAAGATTGTCCTTTATTTAAGTCTAATACAGTTGCTTTCCCCGAAGATATGTAAATAGAAGTTACATAACTCAATCCTATGTTAGCAACAGAGACAAGTAGGGCAACAACAATAAAAGTAAGAAATCGCTTAGCTAGCTTGCCCCTGTTAATAAAGAAACTATATAACCCAATCATCAACACTAAAGATAATAAAGCTCCTCTACTTTGCATAGTTGCGAAGTAAACTAATTGAATCACATTATTCAGTTTTAGATAAACAGAGTATTTGTTTCCTTTATGAATCAAATACATAGCCAAAACAATGCTAATATATGAAAAAATTGCACTAGCATTGGGATTAACAATTCCCCACAAACGCCCATTCATAACACCATAGTAATAAGATTGCTGTCCAATTTTAAATAGAATAAGTACTTTACTTACTAATAATGTAAACGCAAAAATTGCTGAAGAAAAAGAGACAATTTGAACCGTATAGGCAATCCAGTCAAATAATTTTTTAAGTTGCCCTGATTCTAACATGGTAAATAATAAAATATAGGTTACCATAAAGAGGATCTCGATCACATTTCCAATCAAATGTCCAGAGCGATTGAAAATAGCTGATAACAGATGACTTCCAGCCAATAGACCAAATAAGGACAGAAATTTACGATCTACTATAATTTTTTTCCACTTAAACAATAACGTATAGCAAATGTAAAACAATACAATTGCTGATAATCCCTTGTAAAGAGGATTAGCTATCTTATAAACCAGTGAACTCATACTTAAAATCGAAATGAAAACAAATAGATATGCAATCCATAGTTTTGATTTTTCAAAGTATTCATCCATTTTTGAAAAATTCATTTTCAACTCCTTCTCATGATATTAGTTTTTTAATCCAACAATTTTTTTATATAGCCACGGAGAAAAGACAAGTAACAGAACAGCTATCTTACGAAATCTAGTGAAATAAGCATCCTTCCAGATTTCGTATCGATGCTGAACAATCCAAGTCCTCAGCTCGGCTTTCTCCTTTTGATACTCTTCACGTGAAGTAAAGATAATTTTATCGTAAACTGTGATGTACGACCAACATTCTCTATTTATTAATTCGTATTTTAAATTAGGAAAGACTTGTGAAACCTGAGTGATTATTTTTTTATAAACCTCTATCGTGTCAAATACATGCCGATTAACAGATGTTGTCGCACTTCCCTCACGATGATCATAATAATAAATTGGTTTATCAATGAATACACTACTACATCTTGTCTTTAGTAACAATTCCGTTAAAAATAAGGCATCTTCAGCTAGATGGTAGTCTGTATTAAATTTTTCATCTGTCAGCAGGTCTCTCTTAAATAGTTTTGCGACTGGAAAGAATGATGTCTTAGTGGTCATCAGTAATTCTTTCATAGTTTCTTCTGTTGACCAGAGTTCTGTTTTTCCAGAATATGGAGATAGGTCTGTTACAATGCCGTTTTTGATATGGTGTAGAGGAGCAATAACAAAGCCTACATTCTCCCCTTCAACTGCACTGGCTAAAGTAGCTAGGTAATCCTGGGTAACGAAATCATCGCTATCAATAAAGGTAACCCAAGAACCCCTCGCTAGCTGAATTCCCATATTTCTAGCATTTGAAACACCAGCATTTTCGATATGATAAACCTTAATATTCTCATACTGAGATGCTAAGTGATCACAGATCTGTCCACTGGAATCAGTAGAACCATCATTGATTAGGATTAACTCAAAATGGGCATAAGTTTGTTGAAGAATCGACTCCACACATCGCTCCAGATAAGCTTCTACATTGTAGACTGGAACGATAACGCTTATTTTTTCTCCCATCATGCTCCATATTCTCCCTTGTACTCTCTATAACTCTTATCCATATCAGCGATAACAGCATCATGATGCGGTACTTGCTTGTCCACTGGTGGCGGTGTCATATAGTCACCAAAAGCAGTGCTGAGATAAGCATCATAGCCAACTGGAATAGGCATCTCTGTACCTTCAAATGGCAAGAAAAGATTATCTTCAAAAGATGCGATTGGGTACTTGTTTCTCATGTAGCCAGGACCTGAGCATAATTCTGTAATACCATCGCTCTCAGCCAGACTATATTTGGTCATTTCTTTCTCAGATTTTTTCCAAATATGATAACGGAGAGATTTTGGAGTCAGACCGAGTAAGATGCGACTTCCCCATTTCATAAGAGCACCATGCTTTTCTGGAATAGTTTGTGCACAAAAAAGTGAATAAATCAAGGCCCAGCGAACCTGTTTCTTCCGCTCAGCTGGATTTTTCGGATAATAATCCAAAGGCAACACATCCAAGGCCAAACCATGTGGCAAATCCAAATCCTGCTGATAAGGCTTGATACAGGTGGTCTCCTTGTCACGAATGGTAATAAAAAGATTGCGGTCGACAAAATCCTTGTGACTCTTTGATAAGAAATAACGTTCATCTGCATAACGAGGCCATAATTCTGCCAATTTTTCATAATCCTTACGGGGCATAAAAAAATCTAGATCATCATCCCAAGGAATGAAACCCTTGTTTCGAAGGGCACCAATAGCACCTCCACCACAAAGATAACAAAGCAAATCATGTTCTTTACAAAATGCGACGAAATATTCAGCCATTTCCAGACTACGAGCCTGAATCGCTTTCAAATCACTCATGTCTCTCCTCTTCTGTTCAATAACAAGTTATATCGTTTTATTATACCATAAAAAAGCCTGAAAAATCCATCAGACACTAAGAAAAATCAAAGTTCAAACCACTATTTTACTGGTGATTCGAACTTTGATTTTTCCTGTATTAGTTTATCTCATCCTCATCTGAGAAAGTTTAGTTTGATATTTATTTTGGTCTACTAAGAGTGCCTGTCCTCCATAGACATCATAGGCATCCACCCAATCACCCAGTTCTGGAACTGTTAATCTTTCAATGCCATTTTGCGTTCCATCTAGGAAGGATAAGCCATTGGTCAATAAGAAACTATAAGGAAGATTCGTAGATGTCATGCCAAATACTTTACCAAGTGCTTCTGATCCAGTAAAGAGTTTGGTTGGATCCTTGAGTTGCTGCAGAACAGCTGTCAACACTTGCTGTTGTCTCTTGGTACGACCGTAATCGCCTTCGTCATCATCACGGAAGCGAGCATAGTTGAGCAAGGTTGAACCGTTCATCTGCTGTTTCCCAACTTTAATAGTCTGGGTTGGAGACTCTGTCTCTGTAGCATGCAAGTCATCTCCCACCGTAGCTTCGGTTAAAGGTTGACCTTCTAAGGTTGAGAATTTGGCATCAATTGTCACACCATCAGGAAACAGAGTGTCAATAGCGGTTGCGAAGGCCTGGAAGTCTACCAAGGCATAGTACTTAATGTCCAAGTCAAAATTATCTTTCAATACTTGGCGAACCATTTCTGCCCCTTTTTGTCCCTCTTGTTCCCCTAGTTCATAGGCTACATTCAACTTATTATCGGATTGCTTTCTACCGTTAATGACTTGGCTGTAACCGTCTATATAAACCAAATTGTCACGCATGAAGCTGACCAGCTTGATTTTCTTATCTGAGCCACCAACGTTTAGAACCATAATAGAGTCCGTTCTCGTCTCAGCACTATTTTGGCCAATCCGTCCATCCGTTCCCATAATCAAAATATTGACCCCATCCTTGGTATCTTGACCATGAAAAACTTCTACTTGAGCTGCTTTTGCATTGGCAGGTTTGGTTGGATCCGCATTTGAATAACCTTTTAGGAACATAAAAATCATACCAAAACCAACACAGGCTAGAAGAGCAAGCAATCCTGCAAAAATACGCCCCCAACGAATCTTACGTTTCTTGGACTTAACCTTTGGAAGAGAATGACTTTTCTGGTATTTTTTTGCACGACTACGGTTACCATAGGATGGAAGAGGAGACTGATTGATTGGTTCCATGAAAGACTCTTCCATATCATAATTTTCATTATGAATTTCTGGTGAAGCTTCACTACCGCCAGCCATATTTAACTTACCTTGCAGGTAAGCAAACTCTTTTTTCTCTCGCTCATTGAGGTAATGAATGTTCTTAAAAAGATAGTCATAACGCAACTGCTCATGATGACTTAAGGGATTTTCTTTACTCATCTTCTCTCCTTTCCGTGGTCTGATATTGGATAAATAGGATAGGCCCCCAGAATTTTATACTGGATTCCAATCGCTTCTAATTCTTTTTGGGCAAAGTGGACCAGGTCCTTATCAGCGTAGTCCACATCGATAATGAAAAAGTATTCTCCCAGTGCTGTCTTGAGTGGACGGCTTTCAATTTTTGTCAGGTCAATTCCTCGCCAAGCAAAGGTCGACAGGGCCTTATAAAGAGCACCTGGAAGATTGTCCGGTAAGGTCAAGGCCAAACTCATTTTTTCAGTTTGTGCTTGCAAGGGAATAGCTGCACCTTCAGCTCCCAAAACCCAGAAACGTGTGAAATTAGCTTCCATTTCCTGAATATCCTCAGCAATCAGTTCCAAGCCATATTCTTCTGCAGAACTTCTTGGTGCAATGGCTGCATAAGGCTGGTCTGGATGTTCGGAAATAAAGCGGGCCGCATAGGCTGTACTAGCAGTCACCTCGATTTGGGCCTCTGGATATTGTTCATCGATGAATTTCTTTCCTTGAGCCAAAGCCTGTGGATGAGAAAAAATCTTTTCAATCTTAGTATGGCCTGGAACCACCATCAACTGCTGATGAATAGGCTGAACGATTTCTGCAACTGCTTGAATGCGAGCCTGATGAAAAAGGTAGTCCAAGGTTTCATGAACACTACCCTCGATAGAATTTTCAACTGGCACCACAGAATAGTCCACCAAACCTTGCTCATAGGCCTTGATGACATCTGTAATATTAGCAAAGGCCTGCAATTCCTCATGAGGAAAAGCTGTCTGCACAACGTGGTGTGAAAATGATCCCTTGGGACCTAGATAAGCAATTTTCATCTCAGTTCCTCTATAATTTCATCTGGGCTTAGCTCGGTCACATCCAAAATCCGACTAGCCACTTCCTCATACCAAGCCTGTCTTTCTTGGAAAATAGCTGCTAATTCTTCCTTGCTATTATTTAGAAAAAGCGGACGCTGATTGTCCTTATCAGTTGATATTCGTTGGTAGAGGGTTTCAAAATCAGCTTTCAGGTAGATATTATCAGAATTTGTCTTTAGTAAGTCACGATTTCGCTGAGAAACGACCACTCCTCCACCAGTTGACACAACTTGGTCTCTTTGTAGTAAATCAGCTAGGACTTCTGATTCTACCTGACGAAAGGCCGCTTCTCCCTTTTCAGCGAAAAAATCAGCAATGGACATGCCCAAACATTCCTCGATTAAGGCATCCATATCGATGTAGTCTGGGTTCAAACCTCTTGCAATAGTCGATTTGCCAGCCCCCATAAATCCGAGTAATACCTTAGCCATGAATCAAGTTCTCCAAATCATCAA
Organism: Streptococcus mitis; assembly: GCF_905187535.1. GTDB lineage: Bacteria > Bacillota > Bacilli > Lactobacillales > Streptococcaceae > Streptococcus > Streptococcus mitis_BS. Next base: position 61,926 of record NZ_CAJJIE010000060.1, on the reverse strand, counting down.
AGAAGCTAGGATAGCTGGTATTGATGGCTTCTGCACGATCAAGCTCCACTACTCCATCAGCAACCAAGAGGGCCGCGATAGCTGTCATCATGCCGATACGATGGTCTCCAAAAGTATTGACTCTAGCACCGTGAAGTGCTGATTTTCCTTTGATAATCATTCCATCAGCTGTAGGTGTGATATGCGCACCCATGCTATTTAAAGCGTCTGCCACAACCTGAATGCGATCTGTTTCCTTGACCTTGAGTTCCTCAGCATCCTTAATAACTGTTACACCTTGGGCTTGGGTCGCAAGTAGAGCGATAACTGGCAATTCATCAATCAAGCGTGGAATCAAAGCGCCACCAATCTCTGTTCCTTTCAAATCAGAAGACTCAACAGTCAAGGTAGCAGATTTAGCGACTGGAGCAATTTCAGTTATTTCTAGTTTTCCACCCATGGCACGAATGACATCAATAATACCAGTACGCGTTTCGTTGATGCCCACATTCTTAAGCACCACACGAGAGTTTGGAACAATCAAACCTGCGACCAACCAAAAGGCTGCACTGGAAATATCTCCTGGAACAACCACCTTTTGTCCTGACAATTTTTGTGGTCCTTGAACTGTGATTTTCTTGCCCTCCACACTTAAATGACCACCAAATTGTTGTAACATATCTTCCGTATGATTACGAGTGCACTCTTTTTCGATAATAACAGACTCCCCCTGAGCCTGCAAGGCCGCAAACATCAAGGCTGACTTAACCTGGGCAGAGGCAATTGGCAACTCATAATGAATAGGTCTTAGGTTTTTCGTCCCTTTTAAATGAAGGGGAGGCAGGTCTCGCTCAGTTTGCCCTGAAATGTTAACACCCATTTTTTTCAGTGGAAGGGTCACACGATCCATAGGACGTTTGGAAAGACTGTCATCTCCAAACATTCCTACTTCAAAGTCTGCACCAGCAAGAACACCTGAAATCAGACGAATCGAGGTGCCAGAATTTCCCATATCAAGGGCATTTTGCGGCGCTTTTAAGCCATCCATGCCTACACCTTGAATGGTAATAACCCCATCTTTGTCCTCAATTTCAACACCAAGGTCACGAAAAACCTGCATGGTCGAAAGAACGTCTTCACCTCGCAGAATATCATAAACCTTGGTCTCACCCTCAGCCAAACTTCCAAAGATAATAGAACGGTGACTGATAGACTTGTCACCTGGAACTCGGATACTGCCGTGTAAGTGGAGAATGTTTGTTTTTAGTTTCATACTGGACCTCATACTTGCAATACTTTTACCTATTTTATCATAAAAAGCCAGAAATTCCTTAAAAATTCCTGACTTTATGATAGTTATTTTCTTATTTTAGCAATTCTGAAACTGGTTCGAAAACAATTTTTTCAATATCAGAAAGGTAAATGGCCAATTGTTGTTGCTTGGTAAAGAATTCTGACAAGAGGGTGTTCCCCTGAATCTGTTTACCAAAGCCTTCCATTTTCGCTTGGAAGGAAGCATCTGGCATTTGACCTGTCTGTGCTAGTCTTTGAATTTCCTCTTGAAAGGCAACATATTCTGTAAAGATTTTGCTTGCCTCAGCATCTGCTGCAATCGCATCTTTAGCTGCTTTAACAGCCTTGTATTCTGGTAATTCGCGTAGACCGCGACTGAGTTCGTTTGCACTATCGTAAATATTTAACATGATTTTCTCCTTATTTATTTCTTTTAAAATTAATAGTCACTCTGTGGTCTTTATTATTGTGCAATCACTTTTATATGACCTCTTGAATGTCCATTGCTTAATTCCTTATCTGGTATATACTCTATCTTCAAAGTTCCTAAATTAGAACCTGTTTTTATTTCATTTGACATAAGATTATCAAAATAGTTATTTATCTCATCATCAGATAAGGATGATTCAATCGATTTAACAATATCATAAAATACTTCTTTCATTCCCGCAACACCAGATTCACTATTTTCATTTGTCTGATTAATTGTTACATTGATTTTATCAGTATCATTTGCATGTAAAAGTTCCAAGTAGTATCCGTAGCTTGATGCGAAATATTTTATTTTTATATTTCCTTTTTTGATATTTTCTAATGGGCTATTAGAATGTTGATTATAGCTATTGATAAACTCATTAATAATTCTATCGTCTACATACTTTGAATTGGTTTTCTCTGAACTTGTTTCCTTCTTGGAAGATTCGTTTTTTGTCTCGACACTTGCTTCTGAATTGCTTTTCACATCTTTTTTAACAGCACATGCACTAAGTAGGATAAAAGAAATAAAGATAACACCAAATATGAATTTAAGCTCTATTTTAGGCATGATTTTCTCCTTATTTGACAACGACTGTGTAGTCGGTGTTTTCTGTTATGAGGTGCTCGGCTCTTTCCAAGTCTTGAGCGTTTTTAAATGAAATTTGTAGAATCCCGTGAATATCCTCACGGTTTTCCTCGTTGATATGGATGTTAACCAAGGAAGTTCCACGTAGCAGTTCCAAAATCCTCAAGATGACATCTTCTTCATCGGGAACATCAACGTAGAGATCGTAAGAACTGTCTACACCGCCACGTTTATGGATTTCCATGGCCTGCCGTTGCTCACGTGCTTGGTTGAAAAAGTTCCAAATCTGCTCCTCATCTCCCTTGCTGATGGCTTGTCCAACCTCATCCAAACGTTCCTTGAAATCCGCAATTCGCTCTAGAATGGTTTTACGATTGGACAAGAGAATAGAGGTCCACATCCCTGGCTCGCTTTCCGCAATCCGAGTCATATCTCGAAAACCACCTGCCGCAAAGCGCCTTGCCATCTCATGTTCTTGAGCATAGACCGCGGTCTGTTCCATGAGACTAGAAGCCAGAATATGTGGAAAATGGCTAATCTGAGAAGTCACCCGATCATGCTCCTTGGCATCAATTTCGATAAAGCGAGCATGAAGACCTGAAAGCAGAGCCTTCATTTCCTCAAGCGTGTCCTGACCTGTCAGACTCGAAGGCGTAAAGATATAATAGGCATTTTCAAAGAGATTAACATCCGCAGAAGCAGCCCCTGTCTTGTGACTACCAGCCATAGGATGGGCTCCTACAAAACGAATCGACTTGCCAACCAAATACTGCTCCGCTACATCTACAATAGCTGACTTGGTCGAACCAGCATCTGAGATAATCACGCCTTCTTTCAAGTCCAAGTTGGCCAATTCCTTAATGAAAGCAATGGTTTGTTTGATTGGCAAACTGAGAATAATGATATCTGCCAAAGGAGCAAAACTAGCAAAATCATCCGTTGCACGGTCAATCATGCCTTCTTTCAAGGCGATATCTCTCGAAGCTTGACTGCGATTATAACCTAAAATTTCATAATCTGGATGATCGCGTTTGATACCTAAGGCCATAGAGGCACCAATCAATCCAAGGCCCGCGATATAGACTGTTTTTGCCATAGGAACTCCTTAATAGTTCTTTGTATAGTCTCGGTGTTTGGCCACTGCTTCTTTTAATTCCTCTAGATTGTCTGATGAGAATTTTTCGAGGATTTCTTGTGCCAAAACCGTTGCCACAACAGCTTCCATGACCACACCGGCTGCTGGAAGAGCGGTCGGATCACTTCTCTCCACTGTTGCCTTGTAGGGTTCATGGGTTTCAATATCCACACTCATGAGTGGTTTGTAGAGAGTAGGAATGGGTTTCATAACTCCACGAACAACAATCGGTTGCCCATTGGTCATACCACCTTCAAAGCCACCTAGATTATTGGTACGGCGAGTATAGCCGTCTTCTTTAGACCAGAGAATTTCATCCATAACTTGGCTACCTTTGCGGTAACCAGCTTCAAATCCAAGGCCAAATTCCACCCCTTTAAAGGCATTGATAGAGACAACTGCTTGGGCAAGTCTGGCATCTAATTTTCTGTCCCATTGGACATAGGAACCAAGACCGACTGGAACACCTCCGACGACTGTCTCGACAACTCCACCGATGGTATCACCGTCACGTTTAATTTGATCAATATAATCCTTGATTTCCTGTTCCCTTTCTTGGTTGACAATAGAAACTTCTGACTGGGCAGCTCTTTCCTTAATCTCAGCGACTGTTAGATTTTCAGGAACATCGATTTCCTTACCACCAAAGACCACGACATGGTTGGCAATCTCCATACCCAGCTCAGCCAAGAGGCGTTTGGCTACTGCCCCAACTGCCACCCGCATGGTGGTTTCACGGGCAGATGAACGCTCCAAAGAATTTCTCAAATCGTCAAAACGGTACTTGATTCCCCCAACCAAGTCGGCGTGACCGGGACGAGGATGGGTGATTTTTCGTTTGCTTTTAAAGCGGTCTTCAATGTCCTCCGCAGACATGATATCCAGCCATTTCTGATGGTCCTTATTGACGACATCCATGGTAATGGGAGCCCCAGTAGTCTTCCCATGGCGAACACCCGAAGTAAAGATAACTTGGTCGCTCTCAATCTTCATACGACCACCGCGGCCGTATCCACCCTGACGACGTTTCAAATCCTCATTGATGTCCTCAGCTGTCAAAGGAAGTCCAGCTGGAATTCCTTCAATGATAGCCGTCAGACGGGGACCGTGTGATTCTCCTGCAGTTAAATATCTCATACACTCTCCTTATTTTACCAAGTAGTCTTTCATCTCTTCCAGAGAAACTGGGTGAATGGTCGCTGAACCGAGCTCTGGTACCAAGACCAATTTCAAGGTATTGCCACGTGCTTTCTTATCATGAGTCAAAGCCTGATAAAGCTTGTCAACATTCCAGTTTTCATAATCAACAGGCAAGCCAAACTTCTGACACATTTCTGTGATGGACTGGGTAATGCCAGCTGGCATGAGGCCTTTTTCCTCAGCCACCTTGGAAATCTGCACCATGCCCATGGCCACAGCTTCTCCATGCATGACCTTGCCATAACCAGCCGTTGCTTCAATGGCATGACCAATAGTGTGGCCAAAGTTGAGGTAAAGGCGTACACCGTTGTCCAACTCATCCTCAACCACCATCTTGCGCTTAACCTGACAAGAATGTTCAATCAAAGTCTCTGCATGTTCCAGTATGCTCTCAACAGAGCCATCCAGTTCCGTCAAGATTCGCCAAAGTTCTGGATCCTCAATCAAGCCGTACTTGATAACCTCACCCATTCCTTCAATCAACTCTCTTTTTCCGAGCGTTTCAAGGACAAGCGGGTCAATCAGAACCCCATCTGGTTGGGCAAAGGTCCCCACCATATTCTTAGCAAATGGAGTGTTAACGCCTGTCTTTCCACCGATAGAAGAATCCACCTGGGCTGTCAAACTAGTCGGAATCTGAACAAAGTGAATACCTCGCATATAGGTAGAGGCCACAAAACCAGCCAGGTCTCCAACAACACCACCACCAAGAGCCACGATTCCATCGCTACGAGTCAACCCCTGCTTAACTAGGAATTCATAGACTTTCTGAACAGTGGTTAAATTCTTTCTTTCTTCCCCTTCTAAAAAGTCAAATACTGCTACCTGAAAACCAGCATCTTCTAGGCTAAGTTTGACCTTCTCTGCATAAAGAGAAGCTACATGGTTATCTGTTACAATGACCACTTTTTGCGGTTGCCAGAGTTCTCGCAACCATTGACCAGCTTGAGACAGACAACCTTTTTCAATCTGAATATTATAAGGATGATGAGGAATATCGATTCTGATTTTCATAGGAGAATCTCCCTTTCTTTATTGGTATTTTTCTGTTAAGGACTGCCAAATTTCTTCTGTCGGCATTTCCTTGCCTGTCCACAGTTGAAAAGCTTCTGCAGCTTGATAAAGCAACATTCCTAGACCATTGACGGCGGGATTTCCCTGACTTCTAGCCCATTTCAAAAATGGGGTTTCAAAGGGTTGGTAAATGATATCTGCCACCAAGAGAGGTTCTGGTAAGACTATACTTTCAGGAACTGGAGAGGATTGGCCATCCATGCCCACACTGGTGGCATTGACCAGCAAATCCGACTCGGCAATCCTTTCCTGCAAAACAGAAACATCTTCTAAAGCACACAAATCCACTTTAAAGCCTGTCTGCTCCTGTAACTTGTCTAGATAAGGTCTTGTTTTTTCCATAGAAACTGAACGAACAAAGACCGAAATCTGACTGACGCCATCCAAAATAGCTTGCGCCAAGATAGACTTGGCCGCACCACCTGCACCCAGCAGGGTCATCTTCTTACCTGTAATTGTAAAAGAAGGCAAGCTCTTAAAAAATCCCTTGCCATCTGTATTATATCCAATTAAAGTGCCATTATCATTTACAACCGTATTGACCGCACCGATCAAGCGCGCTTCATCACTCAGCTCATCCAAATATGGAATCACTTGCTCCTTAAAGGGCATGGACAGGTTGATGCCAAACATCTGGTAGCGACGAATATTGGCCACTGTTTCTGCCAAGTCAACCGCTTCAATCTCCCAAGCCACATAAGCACCATTGGTAGCTGTCGCCTCAAAGGCCCTATTGTGGATAAAGGGGGAAATAGAATGCTTAATAGGATTGGCAACAACTGCTGCTAAACGTGTATAGCCATCAAGCTTCATCCAAAATCTCCCTGATTTTTTTCATGTTAGCTAGAGAAATCTGACCAGGGGCGCTGGCCTCATCTAGGCTAGCAAAGGACCAGCTAGAACCAGTCACATCCGCAGTGATACGAGAGACTTTGCCCACCTTGCCCATAGAAATAGTCACATATTCCTGCTCAGGATTGAGGGTTTTAAAGCCTCGTGTATAGTTCATCAAGTCTAGCACATCCTGCTCCGTGTGAGCCACCACCGCAACCTTAACAAGTTTTGGATTTAGGCTTGTCAACTCTGACAAGATTTCCATCATGTTTTCAGGTGTTTCTTGGAAATTATGGTAACTCAAAACGAGATTTGGGAAGTCCAGCATTTCCTCAAAAACATCCTTGTAGCTATAGTACTCAAAATCAATATAGTCTGGTTGATAGAGTTGCGCCACTTCCTTGATTAGATGGATATATTCTTCTGGAGAAAGGTCAATTTCTCCCCCTTCAGCGCGAGTTCGCAAAGTGAAAACCAACTCACGACCTGCGAATTTTTCAAAAATAGCTGGAGCCACCTGCAAAATCGCTTCTTTAGGCAGATAGTCGGCACGCCATTCAATGATGTCGGCATCCAGATACCTCGTAGCATCCAGAGCCTGGGCCTCCTCTAAACTTCTTGGCATTACTGAAACGATTAATTTCATTTACTAACCTTCATACTAATCACCTTAAGGTAATTACTACTTTCATCTTTTTTATAGGCGAAATCTGCTGGAAGACCGTATTTGTTTAAAATCTGGTAACTTCTTCCTGCAAAGCCTTTATCAATTTGTTCTGTAAATTTCTGGCGAGAAACATTGGCAGCATTGGTACTGGCAATAATGATTCCTCCCGGATTTAAAATCTCCAGACTCTGGGAAATCAACTTGTGATAATCCTTAGCCACAGAAAATGTTTGTTTTTTATTCCGAGCAAAGCTAGGCGGATCTAGGACAATCACATCATAGGTCAAGCCTTTTCGCTTGGCATACTTGAAATACTCAAAGACATCCATGACTATAAAACGATGGTCGTCTGTGCTGATTGCATTTGCCTGAAAATGCGCTTGAGACAATTCTCGTGAACGTTTAGCTAGGTCAACCGAAGTAGTCTGGCTTACTCCTCCCATGGCCGCAGCTACTGAAAAGGCTGCTGTGTAGGAAAACATATTGAGCAAGGATTTACCCATAGCCAACCCATCCACTAGACTACCACGAACCTCGTGCTGATCTAGGAAAATCCCTGTCATCAAGCCATCATTCATAAAGACTTGATACAGAACACCATTTTCCAGAACAGTGAAAAAGTCAGGTGCTTCTTGGCCATAAACATGGGCAGATTCATAGTCCAAACCCTTAAAACGGATCTTCTCATAGGTCCCTAAAACCTCAGGAAAAACCTGTCTAAAGGCTTCTGAGATGGTCTGACGAATCTGATAAACATAAGAGTTATACCAAGAAAAAACAGCATAGTCGCCATAAAGGTCCACTGTCAGACCGCCAAAGCCATCTCCCTCTTGGTTGAAGAGACGAAAGGCAGTTGTCAATTCGTCTTGATAGTAGGCACTTCTCTTTTCTTTAGCTTGTCTAAACAGTGCTTCAAAGAAAGCTTGATTGAAGGTCACCTTATCTGTGCTCACAAACCAGCCCAAGCCCTTGTTTTGCTGAGAAAGGTAGGCAGTACCAAGAAAGTTTCCATCTTGACTATGAACTTCTACTTCCTGATCCTTGAGATGAACATCTGCAAGATCACTGGCTTCTAGTAAAACTAGTCCCTTTGAAAGCTTTTTTTCAACCCTTTTGCTGACTCTTATTCTATTCATAGTCACTATTATAGCAAATTTTGTGACAATTCTCAAAAAAGAAACTACCCTTGCTTTTTTACTCTAGTTTTAAAAAATGGTATACTAATACTAATAAAAACTTAGGAAGTAATTGTGTGAGAATCAATTTTAACAAAATCCAAAAAGCCATGGGTACCAGACTGGGTTTTGTCCTAACCCTTTTAATCCTCTATTGGCTCAAAACCTTATTAGCCTATACAGTTGACTTTAATTTAGATATTCAATTGGGCAAGTTGCAAGGAAATTACCTTGCCTTTATAGCCTTTTTCAATCCCCTTCCTTTGGGACTCCTCCTGCTAGCTTCAGCCCTCTATGCTCGGTCAACCAAGATCTTTTATGGCCTGAGTATAGCTATTTATAGCCTTTTATTCATTTGGCTCTATTCTAATATTTTTTACTATCGAGAATTTAGTGACTTTATCACGGCTAATACCATGAAAGTGGTCAGCAAGGTGTCTGTTGGTACTGCGGAACTAGAGTTACTGCGCTTTTGGGATTTCATCTATTTTATGGATTTCCCATTGCTGGCTTATCTTCTCTATAAAAAACTCATCCAGCTGGATAGGAGACCTTTCAAATTCCGCTCCAGTATTGCCATCACTGCTCTCTCGGCCCTGCTCTTTTCAGCTAACCTTTTCTTGGCTGAAATTGAGCGTCCCGATCTCCTGTCACGAGGATTTTCTAATTATTATATTGTTCGTGCCCTTAGTTTGCCAGCCTTTTTAGGTTATAGTGCCAACCAATCCTATAGCGCCAACAAAGAACGTGCTAAGGCCTCTGAGACCGACCTTCAACCTATTACAGATTATATTCAAGAACATTCTGCTAAGCCCAATCCAGACTATTTTGGCCTTGCCAAAGGGAAAAATGTGATTTATCTCCACTTGGAGAGTTTTCAGCAGTTCCTATTGGACTATAAACTCAACATAGATGGAACTGAGCATGAAGTCACTCCCTTCCTTAATTCACTCTACCATTCGCAATCAACCCTAGCCTTTTCGAATATCTTTAACCAAGTCAAGGCTGGTAAGACCTCAGATGCGGAAACCATGCTGGAGACTGGTTTGTTTGGACTTGACCAAGGTTCCTTCATGGTCAACTATGGAGGTACCAATACCCAGCAGGCTGCGCCTTTTATCCTATCAAAAAATGGCTACCAATCAAGTGCAGTCTTTCATGGTAATATTGGGACCTTCTGGAACCGAAATACAACCTACAAACAATGGGGCTACCAATACTTCTTTGATGCTTCCTATTTTACCAAGCAAGACAGTAGCAATTCTTTCCAATATGGTTTAAATGATAAAATCATGATGAAAGATTCTATCCAATATCTAGAGCACTTGCAGCAGCCTTTTTATGCTAAGTATATCACGGTGTCCAATCACTATCCCTATGCTAGCAATCTGACAGGCGATGAGCTTGGTTTCCCACTGGCTAAAACCAAAGATGAAACAATCAATGGCTACTTCCAAACGGCTAACTATCTGGATAGTGCTATCAAGGCCTTCTTTGACTATCTCAAAGAAAGTGGCCTCTATGAAAAATCCATCATCGTCATCTACGGAGACCATTATGGAATTTCTAACTCCCGAAATCCTGAGCTGGCTCCCTTGATTGGCAAGACTTCTGAGAACTGGTCGAATTACGACAATGCCATGTTGCAACGAGTGCCTTTTATGGTGGTCATGCCTGGCTATGAAAAAGGACAAATCATCAATACCTACGGTGGACAAATCGATATCTTACCGACTCTCGAACACCTCCTTGGTATTGAGTCCAATTCCTTTCTTCAAGTCGGCCAAGACCTTCTGTCTCCAGATCATCAAGAAATCATTGCCTTTCGAACTGCCAATTCCTTCGTCACACCTAAATACACCAGTTATGACGGACGAACCTACTATACTGAAAGCGGTCTTGAAATCAGTAATCTTGATGAACAAGCTCAGACTGAACTAGAAATCGTTCGGCAGGCAGCCAGCCAACAGCTGAAAATCAGCGACCAGATTCAAACTGGCGATTTGATACGTTTCTACCAAGCAGATCATCTTGGAAAAGTTGATACAGAAAGTATTTCTTACCTCAATTCCTTGCCAATTCTACAAAAGATTGAGCAGGAAAAAGCTAGTCAATCAACTAGCCTCTTTAGCCAACGACAAGGTAAAACCAGTACTGACCTTTTCAAGGCACCAAGTTACAAAGAACTCCACCCCGAGTCTGTAGAAACCGAATCAAAATCACAATAAAAGGGAATTGGGCAATAACCCAATTCCAAGAGAAAATGGAGTCAATCTTCCCATAAATAAAACGCATAATATCAAGTTTTTATACACCTGATATTATGCGTTTTCCTGATTTTAAAGACTTTTGCTCAGTCTATTATTACAAACTAAATATACTATCAATAAATAATATTATAGAAGCAACAATAATTAAAATTTCACCTATTTGAATAATTCTATTTCGAAATCTAAATATATTTCTATCAAAAATACTTGGATCACACACATTATAGGAATTAAAGTTTTTGAAATTGAGAAGTATCCAAATAAATATGATTTCGATACTATTAAGACCGTTTATCTAGCTTCTTCTCTCTAAAGTCTTTTGTAATTATATCCTGAAGAAGTCTCTTAATATGACGCAAATTATCCTCTGACGATAATTTTAATATTTTCTCCATCAATTCTTCGGTAACTTTATAAGAAACTTTAAAATACTCAGTCAGTTTATTCACTAGAATATTGGTTTCTACTTTGATAAATAATTGTTTTTCCTCAATACTTGGAATTTGGAAATCGCTAGTTAAATCAAATCTAGACTTAAGTGAATTGGGAATATGCTGAGTAAAATATTCTGGAGTCATATTAGAAGTAAAAATAATCATATAACCACTTAAATCATGAACAATCCCATGCCTATCTGTAAAACTACCATCTTCTAGAAGCTCGTAAAAGAAGTTGAATACAGATGGTGTTGCTTTTTCAAATTCGTCAATCAAAATAATTTTAGATTTTGATGAATTAATTTTTTTAATTAACTCACCACCTTCATCGCTTCCGATGTATCCAAGCGGAGAGCCAATCAAACTATTTAACACTCCCTCCGTTGAGTAATTTCCGAAGTTAATTTTGATGAGCTCTCCATTTGGATAGAGTGATTTTGATAAGATTTTCGCAAATTCTGTTTTTCCAATTCCAGATTCGCCTATCAGAAATACGGAAAAAATCTTTCGAACACTAATTTTTTCTAGTAATTTATAATTTTCATACTTCTTTACAAAATCAGCCTTAAATAAGCTGTGACCAACTAGTTTATCAACAGCCTTTTGTACTTTATCGTTAATTTCATTAACACTATAATCTTTCGCTACCTCATCAAGATTAAGTTTTTGAACTTTTGGATTAGCAAAATCTTCGTTTATAGCTGTTTCATCAAACAACAACGGCAACTCTTTTAACATAATTTCATATTTTGATTTATTCAACCAAAAAATAGGGGAGTTGAATGCCCTATCTAGTAAATGGAATATTTTACCGATATACAGGCTATTGTACGCGCTTGGATTCATTAAAGCAGATAAATCTATAACCAAATTATTAAAAGGGTATACCTCGCTACAAATATCTTCTAATTCAACGAGATTAGTAAAATCGTGAGATAAGATATGGGTAATATCAATCTTTTTGTTCTCTGAAAAGTTAGCCTTTAAATCATCAATTCTTGTTGGGTCATATAGGTAAATCATCTTTTTTCTCCACATTGATTTTTTGAACAACCGCAATGACATCTATTAAGTGGTACTCTCCATCTAGTTTTTTATAATTGAAATCGAACTCAAACTCAGATTTATCAATAGAACTAGATTCTGGAATTGAAGATTTTTGAATAATATCTTTTACAATTTTCGCTGTATTATTTTTATTAGCTTGCTCACTCATGAACTCTAAAAATTTCGTTGACATCGTATCGACTTCTGAAAAATTAATTTTGCCTCGGTCTATTCCTACTAAACAAAGTTGACCAAGCTGGAAGTCACTATGTCTATATCCATTTTCAAAGCCTTCAATTTCTCCGTAAGGAAAACGAACTAAGAAATTTTCCTCACCTATCTTAAAACCATAGTCAATCGTATAATCAGTCAAAAAAGTAGAAAGTAAGTTTGACATGTTTAGCTCAATCCCTTCTGTAGTAGGATTATCTAGTTTGCTAGACTGTAAAACTTGTAGAATAAGAGGGATATCCTGCGCATTTACAGGAGTCAGTGAAATGTTGTCAAATTTTACCAGATCCCCGGGTTTTGAACTTCTAATTTGAAAAGTTTTAGCCATTTCATAGACTTTTCTAAAAATAGTAGATTTAGTATTTTTAATTTCGAAACTCTCACTAATCTTACTTCCCGTGATTAATTCATGACTATTTTCATAACTAGATGGTAAACTATTTTTCGTACCAACTTTAAAGGAATTTTTATTATTCGTAGTATTACTGTTTTCTTTTTGAATTGTTGTTTTTACAGTATTATCAATCAAAGTAGCAATCTCGTAAGATTTCGCCGAATTTATATAAACTAAATTAAAATAATCTGAGTTTAATTTTGGAGTAACTTTTTCTCTGTCGCTCTTGTTAATAGAATCTATACGCCAACTCACAGAAATTAATATCACACTAATTATTAGCAGTATATTCGGGTCAATATTGACTAAAGTAATTAGACATCTCAATAATGGTCGAATTAATACATAAAATATTGCTATAAGTAAAAATTCATCTTTATTCTTATCTTCAAAAAAGTAGAAAAGCATTATCGTAGATAATGAAAAAATCAATTCATATTGTGAATAAGGCTGTAAAATATTAATTCTAAATAACCAACTAACTACAGTTAGTATAGCTGATGTATATAAAATAATTCTACGATAATTCATTCCTAAGAAAAATTTTTTTATCAATCAACACCTCGCGTTCTTCTAGATTTTTCTAAAACCTAATTTATAATATTATTTTTGAAATAGTTCAGACAAAAAATCTTCTTTTAGCATACACAAATTGAATACATTTGTGATATGATTAAAAGCTTCTGAAAGTGGTAAATGAGCGGTTTTCCAACCTTGTCCATCTGTAACCCACACAAATTCTACATTATCGTTCGAAGTTATTACAAATTGGCTCAATTCCGTAAACTCGCCAGCTACAGCCTTAAGTTTGCTGCCTCCGCCACCGTAGTAATTTGTTTCAATTAGCCAAACTTTATGTTTCTTTTTGGAATATACTACCACATCGAAACGTCGTTCAGACTTATCAACAGGAACTATAATATTCCATTTCTCTTTGATAAATGGAGCTGTAGCTTGAGCTTTCCATTCTAATTCTAATTCGTTTGCTATTTTATCAATATGACGTTCTAAAATACCTTCCATAGTTGTTCCACTACGGTTTTTTCTAGCATTGCTATCCAATCCAGCTTCCACCCCATAAACATAATCCACTAACGAACGGTTAGCGTTGTTTTGAAGGAAATTCAATAATCCAGATTTTTCAGTAAAATCAACATACTCCTTAATCTTGTTAGTATCAATTTTCGAAAAATTGAGTCGCTCAAAACTCATATTATCTTGCTCATCGATAGAAAGAATATCTAAAATTTTATCACGGCTAGCAATTAAACTTGGAATTGCCCTAAGTAGGTCGGGTTGTTTAGTGAACAGAGATAGAGCTTCGTTATAAATAGAATCTTTACCTATCAGGTAGTTAAGGGTGTTTAGCTCTAACTCAAACTGTTTAGTCTCACGATTAACCTTCTCCCAATTGACATAATATTCAGGTGTACGATTTGTTACAGATAAACTTGATAAAAATTCTTTAAGTCTTTCTTCTGACGATAATTCTAGATAATCATTTAGTTTCATAATATCCCCTCGTTTCTTTCCTTTTCTAATCTTGTCTTGGCTATTTTTAAGTAATCTTTTTCTGCGTCAATTCCTATAAATTTTCTACCTAATCTTTTAGCAACCACACCTGTCGTTCCACTACCAACGAAAGGATCCAGAATATAATCATCTTCTTGAGTGGAAGCTAGAATAATTCGTTCCAGCAAATATTCAGGTTTCTGCGTAGGATGCTTACCAGCCCATTTCTCAGTTTGCTTTGTGAGCGGACCAGTCCAGACATCTTTCATTTGTTTACCATCATTTATTTCTTTCATCAAGTCATAGTTGTAATAGTGACGAGCTTTTTTATCAGCTTTCCTAGCCCAAAGAATGGTTTCGGTAGAATGCGTAAAATATCGACAAGAAAGATTTGGAGCTGGATTAGTTTTTTGCCAAGTAATATTATTAAGAATCTTAAATCCTTCTTGTTCTAAAGCCATTCCAACCGAATAAATATTATGAAAACTACCTGAAATCCAAATTGTGCCATTAGGTTTTAAGACTTTTTTAGCAAGATTTATCCAACGTCGGTTGAAATCATGTTTTTCTTCTAACGAAGATATTTTATCCCAATCACCTTTATCAACTGATACTACTTGACCTCCTGAGTTAGAGAAACCTCCATTACTCAAAAAATAAGGCGGATCTGCGAAAATCATGTCCATACTTTCAGGTTTCATTTTCGAAAGGAACTCAAAAGTATCGGCATGTACAAGAATTGATTTGTTTTTATTATAGTATGGCTTTGTCATTAAAACACCTCCATACTTATATTCGTTATTTATCATAGTTGGTTACAATAATCTCATCAATTTTTCCACGACTTGAAGATTTAGCTCCATTAGTCCGGGTAGCAGAGACTTTATGTATATTAAAATCTTTATACAACTCTCCAACTAATGGGCTAGAAGAATTCGATAACATAACGTAGGCGCCTTTTTCATCTAGCTTTTTAAAAGTGTCTCTCAAACGAACTTGGTCTTCGTAAGAGAATCCCTCGTGTGTATAAGAAGTAAAAGAGCTTGTCTCAGAAAGTGGAATGTAGGGTGGGTCAAAGTAAACAAAGTCCCCAGCTTCAACATCTTTAACGGCTTCTTCAAAATCTCCATTTAAAATATGAATAGTGTTCTCATTTAAATATTGAGAAATAGATACAATCAAATCTGAATCTACAATTTGGGGATTTTTATAGCGACCATACGGGACATTAAACTGATTTTTTGAATTTACACGGTATAATCCATTAAAATTTACACGTAGCATATACATAATGCGAGCAGCTCTCTCAACATTATTCATTTTTTCAATTCTGCTGTCCCTATCAGCAGAACGCAAGTTCAAATAGTATTCCTTCGAATTGCTTTCCTTGTGCTTAGATAACGATTTAATTAGCTCAGAAGGATTATCTTTAATTTGTTGATAACAATTGATTAATTCACTATTAAAATCATTTATGATCGCATCTTTAGGAGCAAGTTCAAAAAACAAAGCTCCACCACCAACAAACGGCTCAAAATAACGATTATAAGATTCTGGCATAAGAGATTTGATTACGGAAAGAAGCTGACGCTTTCCACCAGTCCATTTTGTAAAAGGGCGTAAAGCCTGCTTACTATTAAGTATTGATTTCATACCTACAATTATACCACATATCACCACTGAATTAAATCAGTTAAAGTCAACTCAATACCTCAACATTTACAACTGAAATCTTAACACTAGACTCAGATAACTTCTCTCTATAGCTATTCGCTAGCTCTCTAAAAAATTCATCATCTGTTTCAATATCTAAAATCTCTATCAGAGCCTTGGCGGTGTCGGTTAAATGAAAAGCACTATATTCAAATGTTAGAATATCGTTGGAATCAGTCGTAAAAGTTAAAACTAAATTGTCATTTTGAAAACCAGACAGTATCTCTAAGTTTATGGCGAGAATTTCCAAATATACAGAACTTCCAGAACTAACCGTTGAAATCATAAATGAGCTGATTGATAAGATTGTGATACAAAAACCAACAGGAACGAAACGCAATCGAATCATTCAGATAGATATTTACTACAATTTCATCGGAAAACTAAACAACGAAAAAAGCGAGCCGGATAATCTGACTCGCTAATATTACCTAATCACTAAACTGCTGGGTGTCAGGTTACCTTTGGAGGAGCATTTCTTTTTATAAAATTTATCAAGTAAGCGACCAACAACCTTATCTTTTTTCTATCTCTAACAATATCCGTGACAGGTAGTAATGATAGCTAAATATAGCAAGACCAAGCAGGAGGATAAGAGCTCCTACTCCCAAGCTGATGGCAAGGACAGGGGAAAGAGACTGAAGCAAGTATACGCTCACAATAGTTGAAATCAATAAGATAGCACTATAAATAATAATCAAAACCATTGTGACTATACCTTTTGAACGATTCACCAGGTCCGTAATGCTACTCCAATTGGTTGACAGATTTTTCATATCTTTAAAATAATGGTGGCAAGAAAGGCTGACACTGGCAAGAACCCATGCCACAAGAAGGTAAATCATCGAAAGGATAGGCAATCCTAAATAAAGGGAAAGACCAAGTAAAGTCAAGATAGGTAAAAAGGACTGGACAGCAAAGATAATCCAAAATTTCACTTTCACATAACGAGCAAAGTCAAAGGGTAAACTCTTCAGAAAATCAACATTTTCCCTCTCCAAGGATAAGGCAATTGAAGGAAGGCTGGTGATATTGTTATTGACAACTGCTATAAACATTCCCACGAAAAACAAGGGTAACCAGTATCGAGGATGAACGTCTGGAACTAACTGAGAATCTCGGATTGTGGAAATCGGACCAATCATCATGAGATAGGGAAGGAACGCACTTGTAAAAAGTACTGTAATCACGCCAGTCCCCTGTCCCAAGAGGGAGAGGTTGTAGCGCAAAACCATGCGGAAAAATCCCTTTTTAGTTCTTGAAATCCCCTCTTTACTGCGACGTTCTTTTTTGACCTTCTCCTCACTGTTAAGCAGAATCACGTCATAAAAATGAGGAAAAACCTTCTTTTTGGTCAGATAAAGCAAGAAAACAGTTAAAGCTATCCAAGCGAGCAGACCCAGTATGGCCTCTGTCGAAAAAGGCTCCACTGCTATTTTGTAAAAGAGATGAATAGGATAAAGGAGAAATGGAATATCTCTAACTCTGTCAACTATATCTCTAGAAGTCGACTGTAGAAGGAAGACAAATAATAAAGGTATGAGAACCCCAATCCCAATCATCACATTGGCAAAAATAGACTGATACTTTCTAAAAACGGTAGTTTGAGCCAAGAAATGCACTACCCCTACCATCACTAAAGTAACAGAGACAAATAATAAGGCCAAGGACAGCAGCATCAAAGGCAAGCCCAGCCAAAGAGAAGGAGCTAACCTAATGTAGAGGACTAGAAAATAAGCTAGGGTTGGTACAATTCCAGTTAGAGCTGGCAAGAGGACAGACAGTCCTTTAGCGATTATAATCTCTGATTCTTTAAAGGCATAGGGACTATAGGAGGCCAAATCCTTACTCTCATAAAAGACATTGTAAAAGGCAGTGAAAGCCGTTGAAAAGGCAAGCACCAGTAAAATAGCAACCATGGTACTAAAAAGACTTGGCATTTCCTCAAAAGGAAAATGAAAGGCTATATTTATAAACAAAAGTAGCATCAAGAGGCTAGAAAAAATGTAAGAACTTAGGACTCTAGCGGAAACATTTACTTTTTTCCCAGGGTTCTTAGCCTGCTTCTTTCGTAGATTAGCCAGATTCGCTTCTTTAGATGAATAGAGGATATTGATATCAACTAATTTTTTAATGACCTTGAAACGCATCTTCACCCTCCTCTTTTCTACCAGCAAGGCTAAGGTAGATACTTTCCAAAGACTGGTCTGGGTGGTCTTTTCTCAAGTCCTCTACACTACCACAATAAATCAAATGCCCCTTTTTCAAGATTGCAATCCGATCACAGACTTGCTCAGCTACCTCGAGGACATGGGTTGAAAACAAGACTGTCTTACCTTTTTGTGCATGTTCCTTCATCATTTGCTTCAAATCAAAGGCAGCCTGGGGATCCAAACCAGTCAAGGGTTCGTCCAAGACCCAAATATCAGGATCAGACAAGAGTGCCCCGATGACAAAGACTTTCTGACGCATTCCGTGAGAAAGGGTTTCAATAACCTGATAACGGTTTTCAGCAAAATCAAAAACCTTCAATAGCCTATCTAGACTAGCCTCCAAGTCAGAGCTGCTCAAATCATAGGATGAAGCAATCAATTCCCAAAATTCATTGGCCGTTAAACGTAAAAATAAGTCAGGCGAGTCTGCAACGTAGCCAATCTTTCGTTTGATAGCCAAGCGATTTTCCGATAAATCTAAACCGTCAACCAAAATACGACCACTGCTGGGTGAAATGATACTGACTAGGGATTTTATAGTGGTCGATTTCCCAGCACCATTATGGCCAATCAAGCCCATAATCTCTCCATTTTCAATCTGCAGATTGAGATTGCTCAAAGCCGCTTTATCACCATACAACTTACTAACATTTTGAAATTCAATCATGGGCTGACTCCTATCTTTATCTATGTAATTTACTATTATTATAGCGCTTTCATTTTAAAAATCAACATTTTATATAAAATAGTCAAAAACTTATTATTTAGTATTACGCAAACGTTTGAGTCAAGAGATACTTTATGATAGAATAAAGAACAAGATTGACAAGTAAGAGGAAAAATCATGCAAAATCAAACACTTATGCAATACTTTGAATGGTATCTCCCCCACGACGGCCAGCACTGGACGCGTCTAGCTGAAGATGCTCAACACTTAGCTGATCTCGGTATTAGCCATGTCTGGATGCCACCAGCTTTTAAGGCAACCAATGAAAAAGATGTAGGCTATGGTGTCTATGACTTATTTGACTTAGGAGAGTTTAATCAAAAAGGAACTGTCCGCACCAAGTATGGTTTTAAAGAAGATTATCTTCAAGCCATTCAAGCTCTAAAAGCGCAGGGAATCCAGCCTATGGCCGATGTGGTGCTCAACCACAAGGCTGCAGCCGATCATATGGAAGCCTTTCAGGTTATCGAAGTGGATCCTGTAGACCGTACAGTTGAACTTGGAGAACCCTTCACTATCAATGGCTGGACTAGCTTTACCTTCGATGGCCGCCAAGATACCTACAATGACTTCCACTGGCACTGGTACCACTTCACAGGTACAGACTACGATGCCAAACGTCGTAAATCTGGCATTTATCTCATCCAAGGTGATAACAAGGGCTGGGCAAATGAGGAATTAGTCGATAACGAAAACGGAAATTACGACTACCTCATGTATGCTGACCTAGACTTTAAACATCCTGAGGTCATCCAAAATCTCTATAACTGGGCAGACTGGTTCATGGAAACGACTGGTGTAGCTGGTTTTCGCTTGGATGCAGTCAAACACATCGATTCTTTCTTTATGCGCAATTTCATCCGTGATATGAAGGAAAAATATGGTCAAGATTTCTATGTTTTTGGTGAATTCTGGAATCCTGACAAGGAAGCCAATCTGGACTATCTTGAAAAAACGGAAGAACGCTTTGACCTTGTCGATGTTCGTCTCCACCAGAATCTCTTTGAAGCCAGTCAAGCTGGCGCAGACTATGACCTTCGTGGCATTTTCACAGATAGCTTGGTTGAACTCAAACCTGACAAGGCGGTGACTTTTGTCGACAATCATGATACCCAACGAGGTCAGGCTCTTGAATCGACTGTTGAAGAGTGGTTCAAACCAGCAGCCTATGCCCTCATTCTGTTACGCCAAGATGGCCTTCCATGTGTCTTTTATGGAGATTACTATGGGATTTCAGGGCAGTATGCTCAAGAAGATTTCAAAGAAGTCCTTGACCGCCTCCTAGCCATCCGAAAAGACTTGGCCTATGGAGAACAAAAAGACTACTTTGACCATGCTAACTGTATCGGTTGGGTACGTTCAGGTGCTGAAAACCAATCCCCAATCGCAGTCTTGATTTCAAATGACCAAGAAAAGAGCAAGTCAATGTTTGTCGGCCAAGAGTGGGCTAACCAAACCTTTGTAGATCTACTTGAAAACCACCAAGGTCAAGTTACAATCGATGAGGAAGGTTATGGACAATTCCCAGTTTCAGCTAGATCCGTAAGTGTCTGGGCATCCAATACTATCTAATAGCTTATAAGCATCAAGCCAGATCCAATCGGATTTGGCTTTTTTGTGTATGCAAAAAGATCTACCCAAATGGATAGATCTTTACTTATACTCTTCGAAAATCTCTTCAAACCACGTCAACGTCGCCTTGCCGTACTCAAGTACAGCCTGCGGCTAGTTTCCTAGTTTGCTCTTTGATTTTCATTGAGTATTAATTACAATTTACCTGCTACTGAATCCAACAATTCTTGGATCTTAGCTTGGTTGCTTCCTCCTGCCATGGCCATGTCTGGTTTACCACCACCACGTCCATCGACGATTGGTGCCAATTCTTTGACAAGGTTTCCTGCATGAAGGTCTTTTGTCTTACTTGCTACAAGGACATTGACCTTGTCACCGATAGCAGCAACTAGGACAAGAAGATCAGAGTAGTCTTTTTGTTTCCAGTTATCCGCAAAAGTACGAAGGGCACCTGCATCTGATAAAGAAACTTGACTAGCAATGTAACGGTGACCATTGACTTCCTTCACATCCTTGAAGATATCGCCTGCGGCTGCAGCTGCAGCTTTTTCTTTCAACTCAGCATTTTCTTTTTGCAATTGACGAAGTTGTTCTTGAAGTCCTTCTACCTTGTGAGGTACTTCCTTGACTTGAGGTGCTTTCAAGGTTACTGCGACAGCTTTAAGAGCGTCTTCTTGTTCACGGTAAGCTTCAAAGGCTTCCTTACCAGTCACTGCCAAGATACGGCGAGTTCCTGATCCAATACCTTCTTCTTTGACAATCTTGAAAAGACCAATTTCAGAAGTGTTGCCAACGTGGGTACCACCACAAAGCTCGATAGAGTAGTCACCGATAGTAACAACACGAACTTCCTTGCCGTATTTCTCACCAAAGAGGGCCATAGCTCCCATTTCTTTAGCAGTGTCAATATCCGTTTCAACTGTCTTCACTTCAAGAGCTTCCCAGATTTTCTCATTGACTTGCTGCTCAATCGCACGCAATTCTTCAGCAGTCACTGCTTGGAAGTGGGTAAAGTCAAAGCGAAGGAATTCTACTTCATTAAGCGAACCTGCCTGAGTTGCATGGCTGCCAAGGATATTGTGAAGAGCCGCATGGAGCAAGTGAGTCGCAGTGTGGTTTTTCATAACACGGTGACGACGATTTGTATCAATTGCCAAAGTGTATTCTTGGTTCAAAGCAAGCGGTGCAAGAACTTCAACAGTATGAAGAGCTTGTCCGTTTGGTGCTTTTTGAACATTGGTCACAGTAGCCACAACCTTGCCTGACCCATCCAAGATTTGTCCATGGTCAGCTACCTGTCCACCCATTTCAGCATAGAATGGCGTTTCCGCAAAGATAAGTGAGGCAGTTCCTCCTGATACAGCTTCTACTTCTGCATTGTCAGCTACGATAGCCACCAACTTAGAAGGCAATTGGCTAGCATTGTAGTTGAAAACACTTTCTACAGTGATGTTTTGAAGGGTTTCATTTTGCATACCCATTGAGCCACCTTTAACAGCTGATGCACGCGCACGTTCTTGCTGTTCTTTCATGGCTGCTTCAAAACCTTCACGGTCTACAGTCATACCAGCCTCTTCAGCGATTTCTTCAGTCAGTTCAACTGGGAATCCATAAGTGTCGTAAAGTTTAAATACATCTGAACCAGCAATGACAGATTGACCTTTTTCTTTCAAATCAGCTACAATGCCTTGGGCAAAGTGTTGACCTGAGTGAAGAGTACGGGCAAATGATTCTTCTTCGCTTTTAACGATTTTTTCGATAAAGTCACGTTTTTCAAGCACTTCTGGGTAGTAGCTTTCCATGATCTTACCAACGGTTGGAACGAGTTTGTAAAGGAAAGGCTCGTTGATTCCCAATTTTTGACCATGCATAGAAGCACGACGGAGAAGACGACGAAGGACATAACCACGACCTTCATTCCCTGGAAGGGCACCATCACCGATGGCAAATGAAAGTGAACGGATGTGGTCAGCGATAACTTTAAAGCTCATGTTGTCGCCATCTTGGTCATAGACCTTACCAGACAATTTCTCCACTTCACGAATGATTGGCATGAAGAGGTCTGTTTCGAAGTTGGTCTTAGCCCCTTGGATAACGGCCACCAAACGCTCCAAACCAGCGCCCGTATCAATGTTCTTGTGTGGCAATTCCTTGTATTCGCTACGAGGAACAGCAGGGTCTGCGTTAAATTGTGACAATACGATGTTCCAGATTTCGATGTAACGGTCGTTTTCGATATCTTCTGCAAGGAGACGAAGACCGATATTTTCTGGGTCAAAGGCTTCACCACGGTCAAAGAAGATTTCTGTATCTGGGCCAGAAGGTCCCGCACCAATTTCCCAGAAGTTGTCCTCGATTGGAATCAAGTGACTTGGGTCCACTCCTACTGCAATCCAGCGGTTGTAAGAATCTTTATCGTCTGGATAGTAGGTCATGTAAAGTTTCTCAGCTGGGAAGTCAAACCATTCTGGGCTTGTCAAAAGCTCATAAGCCCAAGTGATAGCTTCGTCACGGAAGTAATCCCCGATAGAGAAGTTCCCCAACATTTCAAACATGGTATGGTGACGTGCAGTCTTCCCTACGTTTTCAATATCGTTGGTACGGATAGCCTTTTGGGCATTGGTAATACGTGGATTTTCAGGGATAATGGTCCCGTCAAAGTATTTCTTAAGCGTTGCTACCCCAGAGTTGATCCACAAAAGTGTAGGGTCATTTACAGGAACCAAGCTCACTGATGGTTCTACTGAGTGACCTTTGGTCGCCCAGAAATCAAGCCACATTTGGCGTACTTGTGCACTAGATAGTTGTTTCATATTGTCTCCTTATTTACTTGTTTAATGTGATTGGCTTTCCAGCATTTCCACATAGTCAATCGCGACACAGAGGGAAATGACTAGGTCTGCATAAGCGTCCTCCAGAACCGTTACGCTATAGGTAGAGGCAAATGGAAGAGTTCCTTCTTAATTTCCGCAATCAGCTGATCGCGATCATCCAGCAATTTGAAATTCAAATCCCAGATATTGCCCTCGATACGAAGACCTAGATTATCAAACTCATACTTATCTCGCCAGAAGGTCAACTTCTTACGAATGACAAAACTCGAGCCATTCCGAAGCTGAATCTCAAAACGAGGTAGCAAGGTCAAGATTTCTTTACTGATTTGACTAACATGTTCACCATTAGCATCATAGATGGTAAAAGTTTTGGGAATCTTAAAAAATGATCCCTCTACCTGATAGGCGATTTCTCCCCTGTCATCCTTGATAGCGAAGCGTTCGCCTCCAAGACGAAACTTTTGTTTGACAAGAAATGTTTTCATCAACACCTCCAAAAATCAAAAGACAAGCTCATATCACGAAGGGCGAAAAACCGCGGTACCACCTTCATTCAATGAACTTGTCATTCTCTTATTCTTATGCAATTGTATGATTGAGTAGCATGACTTCCTAGCTTAGATGGCTTGCAGCACCGCCATTTCTCTGGACTAAGACAACTGAAAATCAATTCTCAACTTTCTTATTATATCGTTTTTTTAATCTTGCGTCAACTGGAAATGATACCCATTTAATAACCCATTTCCTACATCTCAGATTACTTTTTCAGAACATATATTTTCTTACTACTATCACTCTTTTTATCCCAACTTTTATTCCAAAGTTTTGAATTGTTAAAGATAGCTTCGAAAATATTTACAAATATAAAGAACCCTATCACCAAATGTATGGAATCAGTTGTTAGGTATTGTCGATCCAAACCATCCTTTAGAGAGAATAGTATAACAGTTTGCTGAACAGTCAAAAAGGCTGGCCAATAAAATTTTTTTGAAAAAAGTAGATATTTTCATTATTTGTTACCGCTTTCTGTAAGGTTAAACTTAGTATACTACTGGGAAAGAAAATAAGCAACTAGAATAGAAAAAGATATGGCTATAAAAGCTGACCTCTATTAAAAAACGAACCAGATTAACTGATTCGTTTCGTGACTGCTAATCTCCTACTTCCGATACATTTTAAACTGTAGGAAGAGGTCGCTGTATTTTCCCGTCCATTTATGGTCAAATTTCTCATAAACTTCTAGGTGTTTCATGGTTTCAGCATCTGGATAGAAGGCCTTGTCTTCTTTTTTCTCCTCTGGGAGTAGTTCCTTAGCTGGTAGGTTTGGTGTTGAATAGCCGACATACTCCGCATTTTTAAGAGCATTTTCGGGTTTCAACATAAAGTTGATAAAGGCATAGGCTGCGTCTTGGTTTTTGACTGTTTTGGGAATGACCATATTGTCAAACCAAAGGTTGCTGGCCTCAGTCGGTACTACATAGCGTAGATTTTCATTTTTTTCTAGCATTTGGCTGGCTTCACCTGAGAAGGTCACACCGATAGCAGCGTTGTTCTGAATCATATAGCCCTTCATCTCATCCGCCACAATAGCCTTGATATTTGGAGTCAATTTATAGAGCTTATCCACTGTTTCTTCCAACTGCTGGGTATCCTTGGAGTTGAGGCTGTAGCCGAGGGAGTTGAGCCCCAGTCCCAATACCTCACGCGCCCCATCAAAGAGCATGATAGAGTTCTTATACTCTGGTTTCCAGAGGTCGTCCCAATGCTCAGGAGCCTCATCTACCATGGTTTCATTGTAGACAATTCCTAAGGTTCCCCAGAAGTAAGGGATAGAGAATTTATTGCCTGGGTCAAAGGACTGGTTGAGAAACTCTGGTCCGATATTTTCAAGACCTTCAAGTTTTGAATAATCAAGCGGTACCAAGAGGTCTTCGTCCTTCATCTTGTTAATCATGTATTCACTAGGAATGGCAATATCGTAGGTCGTTCCACCCTGCTTGATCTTGGTATACATGGCTTCATTGGAGTCAAAAGTCTCGTACTGGACTTGGATTCCTGTTTCTTCTGTGAACTGAGTCAAGAGTTCAGGATCTATATAGTCCCCCCAGTTGTAGATAACCAGTTTTTGACTATCTCGGCTATTGATTTTACTATCTAAATGCGTCGCAATTCCCCATAAGACGAGGATAATGGCTACAATTCCTGCTAAAAATGAATAGAGTTTTTTCATGCTTGCTCCTCCTTCTCACGTGAGATAAAGTAA
Organism: Streptococcus mitis; assembly: GCF_905187535.1. GTDB lineage: Bacteria > Bacillota > Bacilli > Lactobacillales > Streptococcaceae > Streptococcus > Streptococcus mitis_BS. The sequence continues at coordinate 36,293 of NZ_CAJJIE010000060.1, read as the reverse complement.
TAACCAACAACTAGGATAATACTAAAGAGAAAGACAAGGGCAGACAGGGCATTGATTTCTAGCGAAATCCCCTTGCGAGCACGAGAGTAAATCTCGACTGACAGGGTTGAAAAGCCATTTCCCGTCACAAAGAAGGTCACGGCAAAGTCATCCAGCGAATAGGTGAAGGCCATGAAATAACCTGCAATGATAGACGGAGTCAGGTAAGGAAGCATGATTTCCTTGAACATCTGAAATTGACTGGCACCAAGGTCATAGGCCGCATGAATCATGTCACCGTTCATTTCCTTGAGACGAGGCAGGACCATCAAGACCACGATAGGAATCGAGAAGGCCACGTGACTAGATAGAACGGTCAAAAAGCCAAGTGAAAACTTGAGTTGAGTAAAAAGAATCAAGAAGCTGGCACCAATCATAACATCAGGCGCAACCATGAGGATATTATTGAGTGAAAGAAAGGCTTCTTGGTATTTCTTACGAGACTGGTAGATGTAAATGGCACCAAAAGTCCCGATAATGGTCGCAATCAAGGCTGACAGGAAGGCCAAGAAAAAGGTCTGAGTCACAATCAACATAAGGCGACCATCGCCAAACATAGTTTTAAAATGGCTCAAGCTAAAGCCTGTAAAGCTATTCATGTCATTGCCTGCGTTAAAGGCATAGCCAATCAGATAAAAGATTGGCAGGTAGAGGACAAGAAAGACCAGTCCCAGATAAAGGTTGGCAAATTTTTTCATCGTTCCTCTCCTTTCCTTGGTCACCCACATAGTGATGAACATGGTCAAGATGAGAATTACACCGATGGTTGAACCCATACCGTAGTTGTCATTGGTTAGGAAATTCTGTTCAATAGCCGTTCCCAGCGTAATAACACGGTTCCCACCAATCAAACGGGTCAGCATGAAGAGGCTCAAGCTGGGGATAAAGACAGACTGAACTCCACTTCGCACACCATTCATCGATAAAGGGAAGATGACATGGCGGAAGGTTTCCCACTTGGTCGCACCTAGGTCATAGCTGGCATTGATGAGATTGTTGTCCATATCGTCCAAGACATTGAAAATGGGCAAAATCATAAAGGGGAGCTCGATGTAGCTTGCGACAAAAATAAAGGAGAAATCAGTAAAGAGCAACTGTTGCGAACCGATTCCGATAAATTCCAAAAATTGGTTAATAGAGCCATTTTGACCAAAAATTCCGATAAAGGCATAGGCTTTAAGGAGCAAATTGATCCAGGTAGGCAGGATAATCAGCATAAGCCATAGTTGACGGTGTTTGAGACGGGTCAAAAAGAGGGCTGTCGGATAACTGATAAGCAGGGTCACAAAGGTCACAATCCCTGCATAAAGCACTGAGTTGAAACTCATTTTAAGATAGGTCAAGTTTTGTGACGCAAAGTAAGATTTATAATTTTCTAAACTAAACTGACCTTCAATGTTGAAAAAGGATTGTCCGAAAATCAAGACCAAGGGTGCGAGGACAAAGAGTACAATCCAAAGCATGTAGGGCACTACAAAGAGTTTAGAGCTTGTTTTCTTCATCTCTTTCCTCCTCGATTGCATTGATCAGACCTGCTTCTTGCTCTTCGATTTCTACGTACTCCTCAATACGAGCATCGAACTCTTCTTCGGTTTCATTGAGACGCATGATGTGGATGTCTTCTGGTTCAAAGTCCAGACCGATTTCCTCACCAACAATGGCCTTACGAGTCGAGTGGATCATCCATTCATTTCCAAGTTCGTCATAGGCGATAATTTCATAGTGAACCCCACGGAAAAGCTGGGTATCGACCTTAACTTGGAGCTTGCCTTCTTCAGGAAGGGTAATCCGCAAGTCCTCTGGACGAATAACAACCTCAACAGGTTCATTTGGCTTCATCCCACCATCGACCGCTTCAAAGCGTTTGCCGTTAAACTCAACCAAGTAGTCCTCAATCATAATTCCTGGCAAGATATTTGACTCACCGATAAAGGTGGCAACAAAGTGATTGATCGGCTCATCGTAGATATCCACAGGTGTTCCAGACTGGACAATCTCGCCATCATTCATAACGAAAATCCAGTCACTCATAGCCAGGGCTTCTTCCTGATCGTGAGTGACAAAGACAAAGGTAATGCCCAATCGTTGTTGCAGTTCACGCAGTTCGTACTGCATATCTGTTCTTAATTTTAAGTCCAACGCTGACAAAGGCTCGTCCAACAAAACCACACGGGGTTGGTTGATAATGGCACGGGCAATAGCCACACGCTGACGTTGTCCTCCAGAGAGTTTACGGATGGAACGTTTTTCATACCCTTCCAACTGAACCATCTTGAGAACTTCCGCTACGCGTTTCTCGATTTCTTTCTTGTCAATCTTGCGCAAGCGGAGTGGAAAAGCAACATTTTCAAACACATTCATATGTGGAAACAAGGCATAGGATTGGAAGACCGTATGGACGTCTCGCTTGTTGGTTGGGATGTCATTGATACGGACACCATCCAGCAAAATATCTCCTGTCGTCGCATCCAGTAAACCTGCAATGATGTTAAGGATAGTTGATTTCCCTGAACCAGATGCGCCTAGAAGGGTATAGAATTTCCCTTCTTCCAACTCAAAGTTGATATCTTTGAGAACCTTGGTGTTGCTGTCTTCAAAAACTTTAGAGACGTTTTTGAATTCAATAATTGGTTTTTTCAATTGTCATTTATTCCTTCTTTTTCATAGATTAACAGATCAGGGCTCTGTCAGGCCACTACTACCTCGTGTAGGAGATTGAACTGCCTACATTCTTCTGCACTGACGATAGGCTTTCACCCCCTTTCCATGACATAGCAGCAGCTTTTTAACTAAAACTTCCTACTTGCTTTCACCTAAAATACGGACTTCCCTCTCAAGGGTGACACCTGAGTGTTCCTTGACTTTTTCAATCACAGACTCAATCAAGTCCTCGTAGTCTTTAGCCGTTCCGTCAGCAACATTAATCATAAAACCTGCGTGTTTTTCTGAGACTTCAACACCACCGACACGATAGCCTTTCAAGCCAGCTTCCGAAATTAATTGACCTGCAAAATGACCTACTGGACGCTTAAAGACCGAACCACAAGATGGATATTCTAAAGGTTGCTTGAGTTCACGTAGATGCGTCAAACGATCCATTTCTTGCTTGATAACCTGATGGCTTCCTGGAGCTAGGGCAAATTTAGCTGACAGAACAACTGCACCAGACTCCTGAATAGCTGAATGGCGGTAACCAAAAGCCAAATCTTTGGCAGACAGGGTCTCGATTTCTCCATCCTTGGTCAAAACCTTACAAGACTGCAAGATGTGGGCAATCTCGCCACCATAGGCACCCGCATTCATAAAGACAGCACCACCGACGCTCCCTGGAATGCCACAAGCAAACTCAAAGCCAGTCAAACTATGACGAAGGGCAATGCGAGTTGTTTCAATCAAGTTGGCACCAGCTTCTGCTTCAATAGTATAGCCATCAACAGAAACATTATTGAGCTTGTCACACAAGATGACAAATCCACGAATTCCACCATCACGAACGATGATATTGCTGGCATTTCCAAGAACCATCCAAGGGATGTCTTCTTGATTGGCAAATTTAACAACGCGCGCCAACTCAAAACGATTTCGTGGAAAGACCAAATAATCGGCCTCTCCACCTACTTTTGTATAACTATAGCTATGCAAGGGTTCTTTGAAACGGATATCAATCCCTTCTAAGATTTCAAGCATGTTTTCTTTTACTGACATGACACTCTTCCTTTTACAAAATTCATTCCATTATACCATTTTTAAGACCATTTGACGACCCTAAAAAAATCTTGGGCTTATTTTAAACAAAAAAAGAGGTTTCCCCTCTTTTTATGATTTTTTGCAAAAGATAGCCTTTGTTCCATAGGCAACCAGAACAAGCTCAAGTGCTAGGACAACTTCAACCAAGACTGGATTGGTCAACCAGCCAACTTGGGCAAGAGATGGTGCCAGATCAAAGAAGGCATGTAGTCCATAGGCCGCTAGGAGATAAATCCATTTCTTCTGGCGAACAGCTTGGTAAACCCAAACAGTCAAGAGTAATTGGAAACCTAGGGCCAAGATTCGCTCAAAACCAAGCAAATAAATCTGCCAGACTGATAGCGACTGAATAGTTTTCAACATATTTTCAGACAGCAATTGCATGACCTGTGGATTCTGAGTTTGAACTGCTGAGAGAACGATGTAGAGATTAATCAAACTAGTAAGACCTAGGAAAATCAACTCCAAACCACCATGCCCCAATCCATAAGCCAAGGCATCTGCCTTTTCCAAACTTCTCTTTTTCTCCAACCATTTGAAGAAAACAAGACGAGCTGTTTCCTCAAAAAATGCTGCCATAGCTAGGCCATAGATGATATAGACAAGCGGATGGTCTTGCAAGAGGGCAATACTACCGTCTTTTTGAGGATGCAAAACTAAGATATGCACCAGTTTTTCTAAAATCTGTGAAGAGACAAAGAAAGCAACAGCACCCAAGCCCAAGACAGCTAAATTAATCTGGTATTTCTTTTTGGCATACCAAATGCTCCCTATCAAGAAAGCCAGCAACAGCACCATGGTAATAATAATATGAATGGTCATTTTCTTCTCCTATTCTGCCTTTTCAATATCTTTTTTCATCTCGTCAACATTGAACTTAGCAAACAAGTATTGACGGTCTTGAACTGGGAAACGTTGATCCAACTGGTCAACTGCTCCCACCTCGATAATGCCTTCCTTGATGACAAAGTCCATGACATGCCCACCAAAGGTCAAGTCATCTGATATGAAGTGTAGATGGTAGCCTGCCACACTAACTCCATGGAAAATCTCTGGCGTCCAGAAACCAACAATGGTTCCTGCGACATTGTCACGACGATATTCAGGCTGATGGGTTGCAACATCAGCAAACTTGGTCTCTGGTGTTGACTTGGGAATCATGCGCACATGCATATGTGAAAATTCCCCACGAATCTTGATAGAGCGGAAAAGATTTTCCCCATCATAATAAGACTCGATTCGTTCTTCCAATTCCTTGTCTGTCATCTCAAAGCGCTGGCGGAAAATGACCTCTGCCTGGTGCGGTACTACTGCTGCATAAGGAATAAGGGCATCTGGTGACACCTCCACAATCTCTGGCTGGTCTCCTGATCCTTTGGCCTGATAAGCCTTGCCATCCAAGACAATCAATTCTCCATCAATGGAATCCAAGGTTCCCAAACCAAGGTCTCCATGCTCTAGCAATTCTCCCACTGTCATGGTACCACCATAAAGGCCTGCCATCAAGGCTCCAAGGGTGTTGTATTGAAATAATTTCACTGGTTCCTGCACGTTCTTATCCATTCACTTTCTTGTCTGTTATACTCAATGAAAATCAAAGGTCAAACTAGGAAGCTAACCGCAGGTTGCTCAAAGCACAGCTTTGAGGCTGCAGATGAAGCTGACGTGGTTTGAAGAGATTTTCGAAGAGTATTATTCTATAAATCTTACTCCTAAGTATACCACATTTGCCCCTAGATGTGAACGAGAGAAACACTCTAGACATTGCCAAGAAGGAAAAAAAAAGGTACAATGTAACAAAATCAAGGGAGGTTTGGAATGAAGAAACAAAGCAAGTACCAAGAGGTTGTTTCCTATCTAAAAAACGGTATTGAGTCTGGACGTTTTCCAACGGGTAGCCGCCTACCTTCTATCCGTCAACTGAGCCTTGACTTTCACTGTAGCAAGGACACCATTCAACGTGCCTTGCTGGAATTACGGCACGAACAATACCTCTATGCCAAGCCCCAGAGTGGCTACTATGTCTTAGAACAAGGGCAACACCAAGACCTAGAAATCGAGGTTACCGACGAACATGCTAGTGCCTATGACGATTTTCGACTCTGTGTCAACGAAACCTTGATTGGCCGGGAAAACTACCTCTTCAACTACTATGACAACCAAGAAGGTTTAGAAGACTTAAGACAGTCTATTCATAAACTCCTCTTTGAGCAAGCTCTCTACTGCAAGGCTGACCAACTGGTATTAACTTCTGGAACCCAACAAGCCTTGTTTATCCTCTCTCAAATATCCTTTCCTAGCCAATCAAAGGAAATCTTGGTGGAACAGCCGACCTACCATCGGATGAATCGTCTCTTGATTGCTCAAGGTCTGGACTATCAAACGATTGAACGAGGCATTGATGGGATTGACTTGGAGGAACTTGAAGGCCACTTCAAGACAGGAAAGATCAAGTTTTTCTACACTATTCCTCGTTTTCACTATCCTCTAGGCCATTCCTATTCTGAGCAGGACAAACGGGCTATTCTTGACTTAGCTGCCAAGTATGGAGTCTATATCGTCGAGGACGACTATCTAGGTGATTTGGACTCCAAGAAGGGCCAGACCTTCCACTATCTGGATACAGAAGAGCGCGTCATTTATATCAAGTCCTTCTCAACCAGCCTCTTTCCAGCCCTGCGGATTACGGCGCTCATTCTTCCAAATGCTATTAAAAAAGCCTTTGTAGCCTACAAAAATATACTAGACTACGACAGCAACCTCATCATGCAAAAGGCCCTGTCACTCTATATTGACAGTCAATTATTTGAGAACAATCGTCTGGCTCGCTTGTCCAATCAGGAAGCTTACCAAAAACAAATCGAGGAAAGACTAGCTAACACTCCTTGTCCCCTTCCTCATTATCCCCTTCACGATGGTTTATTACTTGATCTGAGACAGTACCCTAAAATCGCCAGTCTCAAGCACAGCCAACTGGGCTTAGACTTTTTTGAAGAAGCTTACTTGGATGTCTGTCCTTATCAATTTGCTAAGGTATCCTTAGAAAATCTAGAAAAGGTTTTAAACTATTTAAAAGCAGAATTGGATTGACTTCCAACTCTGCTTTTTCTTATTCTTCAACTTCTGTTAAGCTTGCCGCTTTTTCAAGATATTTTTGGTAGGTACCGTCATCCTTGAGTTTTTGGATAACCTTGTCCACCACTTCTTTCAAATCAGCACTATTTTTTCTAAGGGCAACTGCATTAGCTTCGCCGTCCTTCATCTTCAAGCTGACAGTTGCGACAGCTAGGTCCGCATTTTTAACAGCGTAGCTAAGGGCAACTGGCTCATCCATATGAACAGCATCTACTTTTCCAGCCTGCAATTCATTGACAGCTTCACCCATATTGGTTAGAGATGTCAATTGAGCTTTTGGTAATTGTTCCTTGACCATCGATTCTGGTACAGTTCCTTTTTGTGCTGCAATATTGGCACTTTCTAGACTAGTTAGATCCTTGTATTTTTCTACATCAGCCTTACGAACCAAGAAACTAATCTTGTTTTCATAGTAAGGAATTGAAAAATCAAAGACTTCTTTTCTCTCGTCAGTAGCGCTAATTCCCGCAACCGCTAGATCAGCCTTACCTGTTTGAAGACTGGTCAAGACATTGTCAAAACTCATGCTTGAAATTTCCAACTTCACCCCAAGTTCATCAGCGATAGCTTGAGCCATGTCAATATCCGCACCGACTACCTGGTTTTTCCCGTCAACCAAGGATTGGAATTCAAAGGGTGCATAGTCAGGACTGGTCGCCACAACTAATTTTCCCTTTTGCTTAATGGCCTCAACAGCTGACTGAGAACCATTCGAACCTGACTGGCAAGCTACTAAGAAGAAACTTGCAAGAAAGCTACATAAAACAAATATCCATTTTTTTGATTTCATAAATAAACAACCTCTCTGTTAATTTTGTATAATTATAACGCTATCCAAGATACTTGTCAAGTGTTTTTTGAATTTTTATCTTAAAAATATTTTTTTCATTCAATAAAAGGAGCTTTCAGTTGATTTCAAGCTCCTTTTTATACAGAATTATCCTATTTTATAGTTCGACAATCTTACCTGTTTCAAAGTAAACAACCCATTCACAGATATTTTTTGCATAGTCTCCAATACGTTCCAAAAAGGCAATCACTTGGAAGTAATCACGTCCTGTAACGATAGCATCTGGATTTTTCTTAATTTCTTCTGTAGCCAACTCACGAATGCTATCAAAATAATGGTTGATTTTTTCGTCCATGGCTGCTACTTCATAGGCCTGGTCCACTGAACCATTCAGATAGAGTTCAAGGGCTGCTTCGACGAAGTTCTTGACATCGCGACCCATTCTCTTAATTTCCTCTTCAACAGCTGGGATACGTTGTTCTCCCTTCATACGAATGGCTGCTTTTGCGATGGAAACAGCATGGTCACCCATACGTTCCAAGTCAGATACTGCTTTTAAGACTGTTAAAACGGTACGCAAGTCTTGAGAAACTGGTTGTTGAAGGGCAATCATTTCAAATGATTTCTTCTCCAATTTTACTTCGTATTCGTTTACTTCTGCATCGTCTTCGATGACTTCCTTGGCCAAATCCCGGTCATGCGTAACAAAGGCACGCACTGTACGATTGATTTGGGATAGCACTTCCTGTCCCATGGCATAGAACTGGTTGTGCAATTTCTCTAAATCTTCTTCAAATTGAGAACGTAACATCATTTATCTCCTTATCCAAATTTTCCTGAAATATAGTCTTCTGTTTCCTTGTGTTGTGGGTTGAGGAACATCTTCTTGGTATCGTTAAACTCGATCAAATCTCCATCTAGGAAAAATCCTGTCTTGTCAGAAATACGAGAGGCTTGTTGCATAGAACGCGTAACCAAGAGCATGGTATATTTATCTTTTAGGCCATACAAGGTTTCCTCAATCTTACCGGCCGAGATAGGGTCCAAGGCTGAAGTCGGTTCATCCAAGAGAATGATTTTAGGACTAGTTGCCAAAACACGGGCAACGCAAACACGTTGCTGTTGTCCACCTGAAAGTCCAATAGCTGAATCATGCAGGCGGTCCTTAACCTCATCCCAGATGGAAGCCCGTTGCAAGGCTTTTTCTACTGCCTCATCCAGAACCTGCTTGTCCTTAACTCCATTGATACGAAGCCCGTAAACAACATTTTCGTAGATAGACATAGGGAAGGGATTGGGCTGTTGGAAAACCATACCGATTTCCTTACGCAATTCAACTGTATCTGTACGAGGACTATAGATGTTGTGGCCATTATAAACCACTGAACCAGTTGTAGTCACCTCTGGATTGAGATCCCCCATGCGGTTGATAGCCTTGAGGAGGGTTGACTTCCCTGATCCAGATGGACCGATCAAGGCTGTAATTTCCTTAGGTTGGAAAGATAGGGAAACACTATTCAAGGCCTTTTTTTGATTGTAGTAAACGGACAGGTCTGATACCTGTAAAATCGCTTCTGTCATACTGTTTCCTTTCTATCCAAAGTGTCCTGTTACGTAGTCATTGGTTGACTGTAGTTTAGCATTTTGGAAAATATTAGAAGTCTTATCATACTCGATCAGGTCACCCAAGTAGAAGAATCCTGTGTAATCACTAGCACGCGCAGCCTGCTGCATGCTGTGGGTCACGATGATGATGGTAAAGTCCTTCTTCAATTCCAACATAGTTTCTTCCAGCTGGGCTGTCGCAATTGGATCCAAGGCTGACGCTGGTTCATCCATCAAAAGGATATCTGGTTTAACAGAGATAGCACGAGCGATACAGAGACGTTGCTGCTGACCACCTGATAGTGTCAAGGCCGACTTGTGCAAATCGTCCTTGACCTGGTCCCAAAGGGCAGCCTGACGGAGAGAGGTTTCCACAATTTCATCCAAGACTTGCTTGTCCTTAACTCCTGCACGTTCATGGGCAAAAGTGATGTTACGGTAGATAGACTTGGCAAAGGGATTTGGTCGTTGGAAGACCATTCCAATATGCTTACGCATCTCATAAACATTGATTTCTGGGCGGTTGACATCAATCCCTTGATAGAGAATTTGACCTGTTACCTTAGCAATATCAATGGTATCATTCATGCGATTGAGACTGCGGAGGTAGGTTGATTTTCCTGAACCAGAAGGGCCAATTAAGGCCGTAATTTTATTTTTTTCAAATTGCATATCGATGCCCTTGATGGATTCTTTTTTACCGTAGTAAACATGTAAATCCTTGGTAGAGAGGGCCACTTTCTCTTCAGGAAAGGTGATGATATGCTTTTCATCCCAATTATATTTTGACATGGCTTCTCCTTTAGGCAGCGGTTAATTTCTTATGTAGGTAGCTTCCGAGTTTGCGGGCTCCAAAGTTAAAGATCAAGATAAAGATCAGGAGCACGGCTGCAGAACCTGCTGATACGATGGTGCCATCTGGAATAGTACCTTCACTATTGACCTTCCAGATGTGGACAGCCAAGGTTTCTGCTTGACGGAAGATAGAGATTGGGCTAGTTACACTGAGAATATTCCAGTTAGACCAGTCAAGAGCTGGAGCGGATTGTCCTGCAGTATAGATCAAAGCAGCCGCCTCACCAAAAATACGACCAGAAGCTAAGACGACCCCAGTCACAATACCTGGAAGGGCTTCTGGAATGACCACATGGACCACTGTCTCCCAGCGAGAAATTCCAAGGGCCAAGCCGGCCTCACGTTGCGTATGGTGAACGTGTTTCAAGCTGTCTTCAACATTACGAGTCATCTGAGGTAAGTTAAAGACTGTCAAGGCCAAAGCACCTGAAATGATTGAAAATCCATACTCAAACTGAACTACAAAGATCAAGTAACCAAAGAGACCTACAACCACTGATGGCAATGAAGACAAGATTTCAATACAGGTTCTGACAAAATTGGTCACAGGACCTTTTTTAGCATATTCAGCTAGGAAAATCCCAGCCCCCATAGACAAGGGAACAGAGATAATCAAGGTAATAACCAGAAGGAAGAAGGAATTATAGAGCTGAATTCCAATCCCTCCACCTGCTTGGTAAGAAGATGATTTGCCAGTCAAGAAAGACCAAGAGATGTGGGGCAAACCACGAACCAAGATATAGAGAATCAAGGAGGCCAGGATGGCAACGATAATTCCTGCAATCGAGTAGAGGACAGCTGTTGCAATTTTATCTAATTTCTTAGCGTGCATAGTTTTTCTTTCCTCTTTCTTTCGTAATCAATTTAATCACACTGTTGAAAGCCAAACTCATCAAGAGTAAGACTAGGGCCAGTGACCAGAGAACGTTATTGTCAACTGTTCCCATAACGGTATTTCCGATACCCATGGTCAAGACAGAGGTTAAGGTCGCAGCAGGTGTTGTTAGTGAAGTTGGGACAACGGCTGAGTTTCCGACCACCATCTGAATGGCCAAGGCCTCACCAAAGGCACGTGCCATCCCAAAGACCACTGCTGTGAAAATCCCTGAACGCGCCGCCTTCAAGGTCACGCGCCAGATGGTTTGCCAACGAGTAGCTCCCATAGCTAAACTAGCTTCGCGGTAGTGACGAGGCACCGCACGCAAGCTATCGGTTGTCATAAAGGTTACCGTCGGTAAGATCATGACAAAGAGAACGAAAATCCCTGACAGAATCCCAAAACCAGTTCCACCAAAGACACTACGGACAAAGGGAACTACGACCTGCAAACCGATAAATCCATATACGACTGAAGGAATCCCGACCAGCAATTCAATAGCTGGTTGCAAGATTCTAGCACCTTTTGGTGAGACCTCCGTCATAAAGACTGCCGCACCAATGGCAAAAGGAGTTGCGATAAGAGCTGATAGGATTGTGACAATAAAGGAACCCAAAATCATAGGAAGGGCACCAAATTGTTTACCTGAAGGATTCCAAGTTTGGCCAAAAAGGAAATCAAAGATATTAACTCCATTGACAAAGAAGGTAGACAAGCCTTTTTGGGCTACGAAAATCAAAATCATAGCCACAATGATGACAATCAAAGACAGACAGGCAAAGGTCAATCCTTTTCCTAGTTTCTCTAAACGAGAGTTCTTTGAGGGAGAAAGTAATTTTTTAGCTAATTCTTCTTGATTCATTATTGACTCCCTTCTAGTGCTGTCACCGTTCCTACAGCATCTTTTTCAACCTTCATTTCCTTAACAGAAATATAGCCCATTCCCTTAACGATTCCACTTTGCGCTTCATCTGAGAGGACAAAGTTAAGAAATTCTGCCACCAATTCATTCGGTTGGCCTAGTGTATACATGTGTTCATAAGACCACAAAGGCCAGTTATTGGTTGTAACATTTTCTGCAATCGGCTCATAGCCATTCAACTTCATGCGTTTCACCGAGTCATCCACATAGGCAAAGGCTAGGTAAGAAATGGCTCCTGGTGTCTGGGAAACAATGTTTTTGACCATCCCATTTGAATCCTGTTCTTGACTCTGCACAGCAGACTGACCATCCATGATAACACTATCAAAGGTTGCACGAGAACCAGAACTTGCCGCACGGTTAATAATAGAAATGGCTAGGTCTTTCCCACCGACTTCTTTCCAGTTGGTCACTTGACCTGTGAAGATGCTACGGAGTTGTTCAGTTGTCAGATTTTCAACGTCAACTTCCTTATTTACAATCACTGCCAAGCCCGCTACTGCAACCTTGTGATCCACAAGAGCGGATGCGTTGATACCGTCTTTTTCCTCGGCAAATACGTCTGAATTTCCTACATCAACGGCTCCAGACTGAACCTGAGACAAACCTGTACCAGATCCTCCACCTTGGACGTTAACTGTTTTTCCAATGTGCATAGAGCCAAATTCATCTGCTGCTGCTTCGACCAAGGGCTGGAGAGCCGTTGATCCAACAGCTGTCATGGATTCTCCACGATCAATCCAGCTAGCACATCCCACCAAAGAACCTGCTAGCAAAAGAGCCGCAAGGGATAGAGCGAGTTTTTTCCTTTTTTTCACTGTTTTTTCTCCTTGAAAATAATGGTGAATGCTATGAATTTTTTCAACTATTTAATTATGTTTTTCTTTTTTAAAATTGGGAGCTGACTGAAGTTACTAGCTTAGTTTTACTAGAAATTTGCTCAGTTGCCTTCTCAACAAATTTTGACTTAAAATAAAAGACAATTTGAAAAAAATCCATACTTCCACTATAACATAGACAAGCTACTTTGACTAGCATTTTCACTTGAATCTGAGGCCTTTTGGAAAATAATTTTTCAAAACATTTCCAGTCACCTTAGCAAAGCCCAAACCATTGCCTTGAACCAAAACTTGGTACCAACCATTTGGCAGACTTTCCGCCAGCTGGACAGTCTCTCCAGCCGCATACTTTACAAACTCTTCTTGGTCAATTTCAACCGACTGTTTGACCTGACTTGGTTTCAAGGCTAGACCAAGAGCAAAACTAGGTTCAAAGCGTTTCTTCTTGAAGGTTCCCAGATGCAGTCCATTGCGAGCAATCTTGAGTTTCCCTAAATCTGGCAAGAGTTCTGGCAAGAGATAGAGTTGGTCCCCAAAAGTCTGCAAGATCCCTCTTAGATTGACCTTCAAGTGTTTTTGGGCAAATTCCTGCCACAAAGTAACTTGTTCTCGGCTGAGATTGCTCTTACTTGCCTTAAATTTAGGAACTGGATTTTCACCCTTAAATTGCAAATGGGCTACAAATTGCCCCTCTCCCTTAAAATGATGTGGGTACATACGAGCTGTTTCTGGCAGGTCAATACCAGCTACCATTCCATTGATATGCTCTACTGGCAACAAGTCAAAATCATACTCATCCAACAACCAATTGACAATCTCTTCGTTTTCCTCAGGTGCCCAAGTGCAGGTCGAATAAACCAGACGACCACCTTCTGCTAGCATGGTCACTGCATCTTCCAGAATTTCTCTTTGCAAACTAGCACATTGACTCGGACAATCAAGGCTCCAATAGTCCATAGCATCTGGCTGCTTACGGAACATTCCTTCCCCCGAGCAAGGGGCATCAAGGACAATGAGGTCAAAATAGCCTTTAAAGACCTTGGCCAAGCGGTCAGCAGATTCATTGGTCACTACGACATTTGTCGCTCCAAAGCGCTCCATGTTTTCAACCAAGATCTTAGCCCGTTTGCTTGAAATTTCATTGGAAACAAGGAGCCCCTCCCCTGCTAGATAGGCTGCCAGTTGGGTTGATTTGCCACCTGGAGCAGCGGCTAAATCCAAGACCTTCATTCCAGGACTAGGTTGGGCGACCTGAGCTACCATTTGAGCAGCGGGTTCTTGCGAATAAACCAAACCAGTAGCATGCTCAGGCGATTTCCCAGACACCTTCCCGTAGTGGCCCCAAGGAGTTTGAGGAATGGCATCAGGAAAGGAAACTGGCGCTTCTTTTAAAGGATTTACCCGAAAGGCCGAAACCGCTTCCTCCTCAAAAGAGGCAAGAAAATCTCTTGCCTCATCTCCTAGTATCTCTTCATATTTTTCAACAAATCCTTCTGGAAATTGCATTTAAGTTTTTTTCCTTTCGTAAATATAGGACTGAATTTCCTCCTGCATCTCAAGAGGCACCATCATGACTGGCTGTCTGGTTTGAAAATCAAGAGCTTCACCAGAAAGGGTCACCACCCGATAGCCCAGACCTTCTCCTAAAATACTAGCCGCAGCATAATCCCATGGTTGCAGATAGGTGACATAAGTCAACAAACGCCCTGACAATATCTTGGCAAAACTAATGGCCGCACTTCCATAGACACGAACACCGAGGACCGCTCGGCTCAAATCAGCCAGCCCCCATTCATTGGTTTCCAGCATACCACTATTTCCTGCAATGAGAAAATCTCCAAGTGGTTTGGCTTTAAAGGGAGCTAGGGGCTGATCATTTCGGCAGACTGGAAACTTACCACCACCGTGATAACAATCCCCCTTGACCACATCATAAATCAGTCCAAATTGCCCCTTACCATTTTCAAAATAAGCCATCATAACAGCAAAATCTTCCTGCTGGGCTACAAAATTATTGGTCCCATCAATCGGATCAATGACCCAAACCTTGCCCTCTTGAACCGAGGCTCGCAGACAACCTTCTTCAGCACAAATCTTATCCTCAGGATAACGGGACAAAATCTCACTAACCAAGAGTTCCTGAACTTCCTTGTCCAGTCTGGTCACCAAGTCTGTTGGAGAGGACTTGGTCGTAACCTGCAAATCTTCCTGCATGTGGTCAAGGATGTACTGGCCCGCTTTCTTAATTAGCTCTTTAGCAAATTCAAATTTACTTTCCAAGAGAAATCTTTCCTTCCCCTTTTTCCTTGGCAGCCTGAACCGCTCGGTAAAGCGAATAGCCACTGACCGTTTCAAATTCTCGTCCCAAACGCTTCTCTTCACTCTTGCTTGGCACAACCAATTTGAATCCCTTATAGGAGTCCAGTAACTTTTTAGCCTCTACCTTGCTTTCATAGGCAGCTTCAACATCATTAAAAAAAGAAAGCACTGAAGCAAGTTCTTCAGTGCTCCACGACAAATCTAGTGGGTAACTATACTGTTTGTTCATTAACTAATACCAGCTCTCATTCTTGCTTCTTTTAGTTCTTGCTTACGGTAACTACGAGGGAGAAAAGCACGAATCTCATCTTCATTAAAACCGATCTGCATACGTTTGGCATCGATAATAATTGGACGACGCAAAAGACTTGGATACTGCTCAATCAAATGAAGCAATTCTGATACCGAAATACTTTCTACATCAATATCTAATTTTTGAAAAATTTTTGAACGAGTTGAAATGATGTCATCAGTACCATTTTCGGTCAAGGAAAGGATGTGTTGCAATTCTTTTCTTGTTAAAGGACTGGTCATAATATTGTGCTCCTCGAAGGGCACCTTGTGTTTTTCTAACCAGGCCTTCGCCTTACGACATGAAGTACAGCTCGGTGATAGAAATAGTGTTATCATGCTTTTCTCTTCTTATCTATACTTTGCTACTTCTATTATACAAAAAAATAAAGCGCTTGACTAGGGATTTTTAGAAAAAAAGCCTCTTTTTTCAAGAAAAATAGACTGTTTGCGAACGATTGGCTCTGTTTGGATTTGATTAATTCATTCTTTTAGAGCTATATAGTGAAGTATGGGACAAACAAAAAAGAACGCCACAATCTTGCGACATTCTTTTGCTTTTAAATATATCTACTAATCTCGGTAGTAATAATCTTCAGCTCTATCTGATTTCCCAAATTCTTCATAAAATAGGCGGTCTTTGGATGAATCTGACGCACCGTGAGGCGTTCCTGCTGGTATAAAGAGTACAGGCGTTGTTGCCCGAATTCCAATCTCAAATCGCTTTCCAACGGCTCCTTCCTGGTTCTTGGACAAAAAGATTCGTTCATATTTATTGACCAAGCCAGAATCGTGAATAATCAAGTTTTTAGGTTTTGACCCAGTTGTCGACCAACTACCTACTACTAGTAATATTTCATCCTTTTGAGGATTTTGAACAGAAGGATTTCCAACTACAGGTTCCCGACTCGAACTCTGAGCTGTCTCCTGATTAGTCGCATTCTGAGTTCCTGAATTATCAAAAGTTGTTACGCCATCTGATTTTCTGTAGAAAAACTTATCTGATGGAATAATTGGCTTGTTTGAGAAGGCTATCCGATCCTTACTGCTATCTGACCGACCACCATGAGGATCGCTAGGTGAATTAGCCGGATAAACAAGGACACCTTCTTCTGTTCTTCCAACAATCAGTACAGGTATATCTATTGTCTCAGATCCTATCTGCAAGCGATCTCCGTTACTCATACTGCCATCTGGTTTGATAGTGATTTCTTCACCCGCAGCATTAACCCAGGTATCTGCTATTAGATGCAGATTTCCATTCAAGATTTCTGGTTCCTTAAATGGACGTCTCGTAGCGATCATATTGGTAGGGTAACGATTTGTTTTAGAGTCAATAATATCCGCTTGCAGTATAAAACCAGTTTTCCCCTCTACATCAATTTGGTACCAAATATGGCCTCGATCTTTTCTCTCCCCAGCGATTGAATTGGAAGCAGTTATTCTCTGATCCTTGCTGAGTTCAGTAATCACTTCTGAATCATAGAGAGGTTCCTTACGAACTGCAGCCTTTTCAGCAGTAACTTTCAATTCCATTGGTTGCTCCAGCTTGTAAAGATAGACTGTTGGTTTGTCTTCTTTACCATCTGTCAATATGAGATAGCCGTTAGGATCCTTGTAGCCATAAAAAGTATAGGACTGATCTTTAAAGTCTGTTTCGATGCGGTCAATCTCTTCCTGAGATATAGATAGCGAAACCTCAACTTCTGGTAGAACTGTTGTTTTAGAATACGTCTTTCCAACAACATAGGTTTTGTCGAGTTCGTAATCAATAGTCGTGACTTTTGTATCCCCCTCATACTTTTTAATCGTATGTTGACCTTTCATCATTCCACCACGATCACGGCCATGCAACATCTCTTTCCCATCTCTCACAATAATGGCCTGACCATTATAACCAAGATCAATGGTTCCAAATAGGGGCATCTCACCTGACAAATGTTCAATTGTTCCAAAAGAACGATACCACTCATCAAAATTGTCTTTTTCAAGAGAATTCGCAATATCAATCTGATCCATTAGATCTGAAGAGGATTCCTCCTTCTTTCCACAAGCTCCTAAAAATAGCAAAGCAACTAGGAAAACGATACTATATCGTAAATACTTTTTCATCTTTTTCAAATCTTCTCAATGATTCCTTTCTGATTGTATCCATTTTTTATCCACCAAATAATAGCTAAATAAGACCCATCCAAAAATGTAGACAATATAACCTAAACCAGGACGACCATGTTGAAAAATGTATATTGGATTATAGACAATAAATGTTGCTAACAAGGTGATGATATATGTATCCAATCTTCTTTCTTCTCCCCTTGCAATAGAGGATACAACTAAAACGGCTAAAGCAAGAATAATAAAAGCCAAGATGGCATGGTAGGTAAAGGGTGATACAGTTTTATTAATTGTACCAGATAAACTATAAAAATACAAAAATTGCGATGAAAATATACTGATAGAAGCAATTGTTAAGAGTTTATTTTTATCATAGGATTTCTTGATATCCTCTACTGACAAAAATGAAAGATGAAACTCAAAGGTTAGTTTTTCCTTTTTTATATACTTAAAGAAACAATAAACTACAAGAAGAATTAAGCTAAAAAATGCTGAATACAAAATAAGATAGTATCCATTCAACATGTCAGCTGAGTTGGCTCTTTCCATCGTAGGAGACCAGCCTGATAAAAAGCCAGAGGTAAACTGAACAATTCCAGCAAAAACATTATAGCTTGTAGCTGCGATTTGACTTTGGACAACTCCTTTTACAACGTCTAGAAGCATCTTAAACAACCATAAACTATTTAAAATCCTAAGGATAATCAAGGTTTTCTCTTTTCTTTTCAATACAAACACAAGTTCTAATAACGAGACTGCTAAAAAGAGATTTGCATTTAAAATACCCCTAATCCAACCATAAATATTTAAAGGATTATTTACTTCATCAACCATTACTCCCATAAAACTAAACAAAATAATCAATCCCAAACTAATAGCATAAGCTAAATAAATAAAATCTAATCTAGATTTTATTGTAACCAGTGGAGACTTTTTCATTTTCTCTATCTCACTTCTCATTTTATTTTCAATTATGAACACAGAGAAATCCTTTTAAGATACTTGCCTAAAAGGATTCCTTTTCTCATACAGATTACACTCTCTTGGATTTATTTCAACCAGTAAGTTACTAGCGAATCCATTTACCTGAGCCATCTACACGATAACCATCTGGTGTGCGTTCATTGACAGCCATCTTACCGTTAGCTTTAAGATAGTAATCGTCTACCCAAATATTGCGGGCATAACTACCTTCACTAGTCAAGTAGTAATAGGCTCCATAATTTCTGTCATAAATCCACTCACTCTTGGCCATTTTACCATTCGATTTGAGATAGTAATTTCCAATCCAAGCGTTTCGAGCATAGCTTCCATTCGATGTTAAATAATAATATGATTTATAGTAACTATCATAGATCCACTCGCTCTGGGCCATTTTACCATCAGATTTGAGGTAATAATTTCCGACCCAACCATTTTTTACATACTGTGCTTGAAAGGTAAGATAATACCAGGCACCATAGTTCTTATCGTAAATCCACTCTTCTTGAGCCAATCTCCCCCCTGATTTAAAGTAAGATTTCCCTCGCCATGTACTTTCAATATAATTGCCGTCTGAATCTAAATAATAAATTCCTTTGTCCTTAGGATCAGAAACAAATTCATTTCTTACCTTGATTCCATTTTTATAATAAGATCTTCCATACCATCCATTTTTGGCATGATTGATATGACTTCCTGTTCCAACCATTTTATGATCTTGGATGGTCACAATATCAGTGTGGCCATAATAACGATAGTAACCATACGGAGGCTGTTTCCAATCTCTCAAAACAATTCGATACTCGCCATCCGCAAAAGCATTCAAATTAGCCTGATTCATATCATATTCCCTTGTCACGCTTGGTTGACTAGGTGTAAAAATAGCATCAGCTAATCCAGGGAACTTTTCAGTCACTTGAGTTTTAACATTAAATAAGAAGAAGGGAATAGAAACCTCATTCATTCCTTCCGGGAAGGTATCAATACTAGCTGTAATCTTTAATTTTCCCGAACTTGTATCTTGACTCAAATTCATCTGTACTTTTAAATTCTTAACTTTAGCAGGATCGTAGTCTGATTTAGCAAGTTTAGGAGTGGCAGCCATTACTTCCTGAACGTTAACGAGAGCTGCAGTGCCTACGGCAAAAATAAACAAGGCCGATACTAATACTGTTTTCATTTTCATCATAAATTACCATCATCTCCTACTAACGAATCCATTTACCTGAACCATCTACTCGATAGCCATCTGGAGTTCGTTCACTAACGGCCATCTTACCATTAGATTTAAGGTAATAATCACCAATCCAAGCATTACGTGCATAACTACCTTCACCTGTTAGGTAATAGTATGCTCTATAATTTCTGTCATAAATCCATTCGCTCTTGGCCATTTTACCATTTGCTTTGAGGTAATAGTTACCGACCCAAGAACTACGAGCATAGCTACCTTCACCAGTCAAATAGTAATAGGCTCCATAGTTTTTATCATATACCCACTCATTTTGTGCCATGTAACCGCCAGATTTGAGGTAGTAATTGCCCACCCAAGCATTTTGAACATAGTTACCCGCAGCATCGATATAGAAGTAAGACTTATATTGGTAATCATAGATCCACTTGCTGTAGACCTTGTTGCCATTTTGGTAGTAAGAGCTGCCTGACCAGCCATTTTTTCCAGAAGCTGTGCTGCTAGTAGTAGAATGTGTTTGAGCTTGAGAGCTTTGAGACTGGGCTGTAGCTTGTCTTCGTCCACCGATGCTGATAATTTTATGATCTTTAATTGTCACAATTTCAGACTGTCCGTAGTAACGGTGTTCATAGCGAGGAGCACCTTCTGTATCCTCTAATGTATCAGAATACACAATCCAATAATCTCCATCTGCTAAAGATATCAAATTATCATTATTCCAATAAAACTCTCTTGAAACTGACAATTCATAAGAAGTGAACGACATATTTGGTAGAATATATTGATGAAGTTCACCAGTGTTAACATTTTTAAAAAAACCAAAAACACTACTAATAGAATTACTGTATACTCCTCTAGGTAAACTATCAATCGTAGCCGTGATATCTAATTTCTCTAATGTAGGATGCTGTTTTAGTGTAATTTTCACATCATGTTTTTTAATCCCCACGATATCACTCGAATCTGCATGAACAACCTGTGATGAGAAAGGCAGGTTTCCTTCTGTATCAAGAACTGTCGCAGCTCCTAGCGCTGCTACTGCTAAACTAGCAAACAAAACTGGTTTGAATTTCATAGACAAACTCCTTTAAATCTTATTCCCCTAGAGTATAGCAGATTTTTCCCACTCGTGAAGAAAAACGACGAAAAAAATAGTTTTTCGCCGAAACCCCTTACAAAACTTCTCAATATCGTATCTTTTTGTTGTTTTTTTCTTATCTAGTTGAAATAGTGTATAATAAAGTAAAATCACAAGGAGATTAGTAAAATGGAAATAAACTTTGGTTCAGTTATCAAACAAATCCGAGAGGAGAGAGGCTTTACTCTAAAAGAAGCCGCTGGTACTGCTATTAGTCCCAACAACCTCAGTAAATTTGAAAAAGGCATCACAACCATCAAGGTTGACACCTACTTCAAAATCCTAGAAAATCTCAAAATCCATGATAACCATGATGTTATAATGTTGCTTACGCGTTATCAGTATCAGGATCCTTCACTTCCCGAAGCTATAAAAACTGGGTTCACAACACAAACTAAGATTCTAGAATTGATTCAAATATTAGAATCTGATACCTATTTCACTGATCATGCCTATATCCAATCTTTAGGCATGTTTAGAAATAAGGAGAATTTGTTGAAAGAAGATTGGACTATCCTCAATCGGGCTAAGACT
This sequence comes from Streptococcus mitis, assembly GCF_905187535.1. Lineage (GTDB taxonomy): Bacteria > Bacillota > Bacilli > Lactobacillales > Streptococcaceae > Streptococcus > Streptococcus mitis_BS. Next base: position 14,914 of record NZ_CAJJIE010000060.1, on the reverse strand, counting down.
GCCTTATTTCATCTAAACTACTGGCTTCCAAAGGATTACACCTTATTTGCACTTTTAGTTGAATATTTTGACTTTCCTACAGAAACACTTCAACAAATTGCAAAAACAGCTCTTGCTTTGCTAGAAGAAACATTTGTTGATTTCAAACAAAAACGAGAGCTTATATTGACACTCTCAGACATCATCCGAACCTATTCTCGAAATGGGCATTACCAACTTGCCCAAAATTTAGTGGACAAAATTGATGTATATAGAATTAAGGAATTACATCCCCTAAAAGTAGTATTGCAAGAAGCATTTTTTATCATTAAAATGCAAGAATGTTATAATTTGCTCAGACAAGATAAGAAGGAGGGAATAAAACTGGCAAGTCAGATTTTAGCCTATCTGGACAGTCTGAATGGTCTTTTCCTGGACCAAACTATTTCTCAATTTAGAGACATCTTCTATCAACAAGTCAAAATGCTCAATAAAACTGGAATTGATTGGCCATAAACTCTGGGCTGAGTTGCTACTGGCAGGTAGAGGCAGATCCGATAAACAGGGAAGAAGTTAGAAAAACAGCCGATATAGCTGCAGTTAGGAACCAACTGTGACTATATCGGCTGTTTTTTATGATGAATCTACATCTAAAATCTCACTTCCAACGACTTTTCAGATAAAGATAGCCAAAGAAGCTTTCATAGAGGGCAAAAAAGAGAAGAAAGGCATGAAGGAAGAAAGTCTCTGGTAAAATCAGAATCACTGGATCCTTGGCTGGATCAAAAAGCCAAGTATCATCTCCCACAAAGAGAATTTGATGGAAAAGGGTAAAGAATTGGTCAAAACCAATCAACACTCCTCCAAGGCCAATCAGCAAAGGCAAAACCACTAGAGTCAGAAGCCCTTTACTAAATAGAGATAAAAAGCCCTTTTTCACAATCCTATTGACAAAGACGTAAAAACTTGGCAGTGTCACTAAAGCTACTAGCTGAACCAGGTGAAAGAGGTTCTTGACCACTGCAAAATGGTGTAGCCCAGCAGCTGACGAACGAAAATCTGGCATCTCTAGGACCTGACTAAATGGATTGGTCAGATAATTCATCAAGATATGAAAGTTGTACTGAATGGTTTCTGGTTTTAAATAGACCCGATCCGTTAAACTTAACCACTGAATTTCCAGCGGATAAAAAATCCAAGCCAGATAGATAGTCAGAAGGATTGAGAGGGAGAGAAGAAAGAGCATAGAGCTCCAAAAGGTCAGTTTAGTTTTCATCAAAATCCCACTCCGCAAGGCTAGAAACCACATGAGTCGGTGCGATTGGTAGGTCTGCCACTTCTTCTGCCTTGGTAAAACCTGTTGTCACCAAGAGAGTTGGAATGCCATTGTCAATCCCAGCTCGAATATCAGTCAAATAATTGTCCCCAACCATGATTAATTCTTCACGTTCCAAGCCTAAGTGCTCAACCGCCTTGTCCATAATGATAGCATTTGGTTTCCCGATATAAACAGGCTTCACTCGTGTTGCCACTTCAAGCAGCGTAATCAGTGAACCAGCACCTGGCAAAAGACCGCGTTCTGTTGGAATGTTAAGGTCAGGGTTGGTTCCGATAAAGTGAGCACCCTTTTGGATAGCTAGAGTTGCTGTGGCAAATTTTTCATAGTCAACTTGCCAGTCCAGGCCTACTACCACATAGGCAGGATTATCCTTGTCTTCCACATAACCAGCCGCCTTGATGGCTTCCTTGAGTCCTGCTTCTCCGATGACATAGACTGTCTTTTCAAGTCCCAAGTCGTTCATATAGTCGATAGTCGCCAAAGTCGCTGTGTAGACAGTCGATAGAGGAGTATCAATATTAAAATTCTGAGCCAACATCTCCTGAACACTCTCTGGAGTGCGGGTTGTATTGTTAGTCACAAAGAGATAGGGGATGTCTCGCTTTTGCAATTCGTGGACAAAAGCCTCTCCTGCTGGAATTCGATCTTTCCCCTTATAAATGGTTCCGTCTAAATCAATTAAATAGCCTTTATACTTCATATTTTTCTCTAATCCTTCTTCATTTCTTGCCAAGTGATGATAGCTTGGGCATTGGTAGCCCCGTCGCTTGTAATCTCATGCTTGCTTTCCAGTCCAGTCCGTTCAACAGCCGATGTAATCACCCCACCTGGTCTAACTTCCTTGACATACTTGAGGTTGATTTTCTTGGGAATATATTGGGTCAAAAAATCCGCTCCCATAACCTCAAAAATCCAGTCCAGATACTTACTGTTATTAACATGACCATTCATATCCAAGTCGTAAAAACGAACATGGTAATCCTTGCTGAATGGTTCTTCCAAAGACTCATACTTTGGCCCACGGATAAGCTTTTTATCAAAATCAGACTGATACGGAGCCACAATCTCAGGTTCGACAGCATGGACTTTTCGACTGTCGCGGTCCATGAGAACAAAGGTCGCCATCATGTGGATGAGTTCCTGACCTGCTTCATCATAAATGTTAAAGCGACGGTAGCAAAAGAGCCGATTGTAGCTCAAAGCTTCCGTTTCGATGGTAATTTCTTCCGCAAAACGAGGCAAACGAACCACCTCAATATCGTATTCTGTGATAATCCAGACCAGATTATGCTCTTCCAAAATGGCCTTATCACTAACTCCTAACTCAATCGACTGCATCCCTGAAACTTGAAGGGATAGCAAAATCACATCTGGAAGCTTGATATGACCGTTCATATCAGCCATATCAAAAGGAATTTTCATTTTCATTCGATAAGTTAAGCCCATCATCTACTCCAAAATAAATCGTTCTGCTACGGTGTCTCCTAAAAAGAGACCTCTTTTTGTCATACGAACTCGGTCACCATCTATTTGCATGAGACCTTGTTGAACCAATTCTCTGACAATTTCTCCATAAAGTCCATCGAAAGACCGTCCAAATTTTTCCTCAAATCGCGCCATGGAAACCCCTGATTTCTTGCGGAGTCCCAAGAACATTTCTTCTTCCATTTGCTCTTTTTGACTCAGGTGCTCTTCTGTGATGCGAGCATTGCCTTCCTCAACTGCATTAAGATAATGACGAATGGGACCATGATTTTTATAGCGTACTCCATTTACATAACCAGAGGCCCCAGCACCTATGCCATAGTATTCAGCATTGTCCCAATACATGAGATTGTGGCGACTTTCAAAACCAGGCTTTGAGAAATTGGAAATCTCATAATGCTCAAAACCAGCTCGCTCCAGCTCTGCAATGATGTACTCAAACATCTCCGCTTCCAGTTCCTCCTTAGGCAAGGGCAATTTCCCTCGACGCATACGGTTCATAAAGACCGTATGATTCTCCAAAATCAAGCTATAGAGGCTCATATGGGGAATATCCAACCCAATGGCCTTAGCCACATTTTCCTTGACCTGCTCCATGGTCTGACCTGGCAGAGCATAAATTAAATCGATGGAGATATTGTCAAAACCAGCCAGTTTCAGACGGTCAATATTTTCATAAATATCCTTCTCCAAATGACTGCGCCCAATCTTTTTCAGCATCTTGTCGTCAAAAGTCTGCACGCCTAGCGAAACACGATTGACAGCTGAGTTCTTCAAAACAGCTATCTTATCCGCGTCCAAGTCTCCCGGATTGGCTTCAATGGTCAACTCTTCCAAGACTGACAAGTCCAAGTTTTTAGTCAAGCCATCCAGTAACACCTCCAGTTGAGGAGCTGATAGAGCTGTCGGTGTCCCACCACCGATGTAGAGGGTTCGCAACTTTTGAATATCATAAGAACGAAACTCTTCTAACAGATGCTCCAAATAGCTATCTACCGGCTGATTCTTGATGAAGACCTTTGAAAAGTCGCAATAATAACAAATCTGGGTACAAAATGGGATATGCACATAGGCTGACGTTGGTTTTTTCTGCATAGTAATTATTATACCATAAAGACAGGCTACAAGAAAAAAATCACCATCTCCAGATACTAGTCAGTCCGAAGATGGTGATGGTTTATTCTTCTGTTATGTCAATAACAATCTCTTCTGATTCATCAAGAGTTTCAGCCTTTTCTTGCCATTGCTCCTTGAGATTATTGAATTGATCTTTTGATGCTTCTGTCGCTTGACGAGCACATGATTTGGCTTGAGCAAGGACACTGTCCACAGTGATTTCACCTGACTCAACCTGTTCTTTGGTTTTAAGAACAAAATCTGTAGCCTGCTCCTTGACTTCTGTCAGTTTTTCACAGACCTGCTCCTTGGCATACTCAGGATCTTCTCTCAAGTCATCTAGAAAATCTTGAGCCTGACTGCAAACTTGTTTGCCCTTGTCACTTGTTAAAAACAAGGCAAGAGCTGCACCTGAAACGGTTCCTAAAAGGATTGAGGATAGTTTACCCATAAGGATTCTCCTTTTTTATTTTTTGAAAAATTTACTTGCGACACGAAGAGCTGACAAACTTGCACCAGTCTTAAGTGTTTTTGAACCAGCTGATGAAGCTTTCTTACTCAATACACGCGCATGGTCATTGAGATCTGAAACAGATAGAGATAAATCTGCAACAGCGCTAAAGAGTGGATCAATCGTTGCTACCTTGACATTAATATCATCTGCCAAGACATTGACCTTAGCCAGCAATTCATTGGTATGATGCAAGGTCACATCCACATCTGAAGTCAAGGTTTTAATCGTCTTCTCTGTTTCATCGATAACACGTCCAAGCTTTTGTACAGTAATGATTAGATACACTAAAAATACAATCAAAGCAAGGGCTACAAGAATATATGCAACTTCTAACATTTAATTTTCCTCCTCTGTAATATAGTAAGGGGCCTTCTTTCGATTTTGATATAGAATGATAAAAATACCCAGTCCGATAAGGACAACTGATAGCCATTGAGACACTCGAAGACCAAAGAACATGAGACTATCTGTCCGCATACCTTCGATGACCATACGACCGAAACCATACCAAATCAAGTAAAAGGCAGTGATATGACCTCGTCTAAGGCTCTTCCATTTTCTTCTAAAAATCAGAATCAAGGCAAATCCAAGAAGATTCCATAGAGACTCATAAAGGAAGGTTGGCTGACGATAGCTCCCCTCAATATACATCTGGTCACGAATAAAGCCAGGTAGATAATCCAGATTATCCACTGCTGCACCATAGGCTTCTTGATTAAAGAAATTGCCCCAGCGACCCAAACTTTGGGCAATCATGACGCTAGGCGCCGCAATATCTAGGAAATCCCAAGTATTGATGAGTTTACGATCAGCAAAGATATAGAGTACAATAGCCCCAGTTATCAAACCACCGTAAAAAGCCAAACCACCATTCCAAATGGCAAAAATTTCTCCCAAGTTCTGACTATAGTAATCAAAACGGAAAATAACATAATAGAGACGTGCTCCTAAAATAGCCAAAGGAAAAGCTATCAGGATGAAATCTAAAATATCGTCTGGTATGATCTTCTTTCTAGGTGCTTCTTTCATGGTCAAATAAACCGCAAGAATCAAGCCTGTTACAATACACAAGGCATACCATCGAATGGCTAGAGGGCCTAGATGAATCGCAATTGGATCAAACATTAGGCACCTCCTCGTTTTGAGCAATGAGATTGGTCAAGCGTTCTTCGAACAAACGCGTCGCATCAAAGCCCATTTCCTTGGCACGATAATTCATGGCAGCAGCCTCAATCACGACAGAGATATTACGACCTGTTTTCACTGGAATGCGGATACGAGGAATGGCTACGCCAGAAATTTCTATTTCCTCTGCATTGTTTCCAAGACGATCAAAAGTTTTATGTGTATCGTAATTTTCCAAATAAACAGCCAGCTGGACTTGTGAAGAATCCTTGACGGCACTCGCACCGTAGAGGCTCATGACATCGATAATCCCAACCCCACGAATTTCAATCAGGTGTCTCAAGATTTCAGCTGGTTCACCCCAAAGAGTAATCTCATCCTTGGCAAAGATATCGACACGATCATCGGCTACCAAGCGGTGACCACGTTTGACAAGCTCTAGACCTGTCTCACTCTTACCGATGCCACTATCACCTTGAATCAAGACACCCATTCCATAGATATCCATCAAGACACCGTGCACACTGGTCCGTTCTGCTAAACGTGAATCCAGATAACTAGATAACTCTCCAGATAAACGACTGGTTGCCGTACGGCTGGTTAAAATGGCAATCTTACATTCTCTGGCTGCCTTTAGCATCTCCTCTGGAACCACCAAACCACGAGCAACAATGACCGCAGGTGTCTCAGGTAGAAACATTTTTTTCAAGACTTGGTAACGGTTGTGAGAGGACATCGAAACGAGATAGGACCACTCCTTCATTCCCAAGAGTTGGATTCGCTCAGGCGTATAATAGTCAAAATAGCCCGTCATTTCAAGACCAGGTCGCGTAATGTCCGCGGTATTAATTTCCTTTTCAAGTAATTCTGGTTCGCCATAGACAATGTCTAGTCTGAGCTTTTCAATCACTTCTTTTACTAAAACCGACATCATTTCCTCCTTCAATCGAGTTCTTCTCTCTATTATATCAAATTGTAGGAGGATATTTGAGATTTTTGCAGGCTTTGTAGTATTTATTTAAAAGAAAAAGACTAGATTTCTCTAGCCTTTCATTTCTAATTAGAATTTTTTACGTTTACGAGCTGCTTCTGATTTACGTTTACGTTTTACAGAAGGTTTTTCATAGAATTCACGTTTGCGTGTTTCTTGAAGAGTACCAGCTTTAGTAACCGCACGTTTGAAACGACGAAGTGCGTCGTCAAGAGATTCATTCTTACGTACTACTGTTTTAGACATTTTTTTCACTCCCTTCAAGTTCAAGATCTATTCTATTTTACACGTAAAAGGAATAATTGTCAAGAGGAAACTAAGTTTTTTATTCTTCATAATGATTAATAATATAGTTCACCATCTCCTCCATATCTGCTTTAGATAAAGGTAATTCCCAGTTTGTTGTTTCCATTTTAAGAAAATCATCACTTACTTTCAGTTCGTTGTCTAGTTCCCCATCTTTATTATCTAATTCCTCATCTTTATTATCTGATTCCTCATATTCCCAGAATATGATACCTATCCGATCATATAAGACATGAATATTATGACTATTTGGATCAATATCAAAAGACTGTAAAGAGATTAAGATTTCATTTCCTTTATAAGACAAATCAATATACATGTGATTTGATAAATCATACGGTCTAGATAAAGTACCTCCTGATGAGTAATTTGGTTTTCCACTTCCTCCACTTGTCTTTACAAATGTATCAGTGCCATCTTTCTCTTTTAAAAAAATTAAGTTTCCATCACTATCTCTCTTGCTTAAAAGAAAGTATTTTATTTTATTTTTCTCTTCTAGCCTAGCTCTCTTATATGCTTCTTTTATTTTTAGAAATTCTTCTTTATTCATGTGTCCCCTAACGTAATGTTGAAGTTTTATATGTCTAAAGCAACTCACTACACAGAGCAAGTGGTTCTGAATTTATTTTTCAAGTAAGCTGAGCGCTTCAGCATCTGCAATAATAGTCACATCAGGGTGATTTTGGAGGCTACTTGCTGGGAGATTCTCAGTCACTGGGCCAGACACTGTTCCAGCAATAGCTTCTGCTTTCGACTCACCGTAAGCAAAGAGAAGGATTGACTTGGCATCCAAGATATTTTTAATCCCCATTGAAATGGCTTGGGTTGGAACGTCTTCAATCTTGTCAAAGAAACGTGCGTTTGCTTCAATAGTAGACTGGTCAAGTTCGACTAGGTGTGTTTGACTGTCAAATGGAGTACCAGGTTCATTAAATCCGATATGTCCATTGCGACCGATTCCCAAGATTTGGAGGTCAACTGGATGGTCAGCCAAAATTTGATTGTAGCGTTCTACTTCTTCTTCAGCATTATCCTTAACACCACGTGGCAAAAAACTTTCTTTAAATGGTTTTTGGTTGAACAAGTTTTCTTGCATGAAGTGACGGTAAGACTGAGGATTGTCGCCATCAAGGCCTACATACTCATCAAGGTTGACACTGGTTAGATTTGAAAAATCAAGGTCACTCTCAACAATTTCCTTGTAAAATTCAAGTGGGCTACTTCCTGTCGCAAGTCCTAGTGTTTGAGCTCCATTGGCCAATTTTTCCTTCAAAATCTCAAAAGCAACTTTTCCACCTTCGATTTGGTTTTCAACTTTAATAACTTTCATCTTTTCATCCTCCGTTTTAATCTATATTTATTATATGGTATAGACCAATTTTTGTCAAGTGAAAACGATTTAATTTTCAAAAAAAGAGCGTCCAAACTTGAAACATGTTATAATGGATAAGATTAGAACTTAGAAAGAATGAACAGATATATGAATACAGCTGATTTTGATTTCCACTTACCTGAGGAATTAATTGCCCAAACGCCCCTTGAAAAACGGGATTCCTCTAAACTCCTCATTGTCAACCGTGATACTGGAGAAATGCAGGATAAACACTTCCACTCTATTATTGATATGCTGGAACCTGGTGACGCCCTTGTTATGAACGACACCCGAGTTCTCCCTGCCCGCCTCTATGGTCAAAAGGAAGAAACTGGAGGTCATGTGGAACTTCTCCTGCTTAAAAATACTAGTGGAGATGAGTGGGAAGTTCTGGCTAAACCTGCCAAACGCCTCAAGGTCGGGACTCGTGTTAGCTTTGGTGATGGCCGTCTCAGAGCTGTTGTTACGGAAGAATTGACTCACGGGGGCCGCATTGTCCGCTTTGAATACCAAGGAATTTTCCTAGAAGTTTTAGAAAGTCTGGGAGAAATGCCATTACCACCTTATATCCATGAAAAACTGGATGACCGTGAACGCTATCAAACCGTTTACGCTAAGGAAAGTGGTTCTGCTGCAGCACCAACTGCTGGATTGCACTTCACCAAAGAATTGCTGGCAGAAATCCAAGCTAAGGGTGTTCATCTAGTCTATTTGACTCTTCATGTCGGACTCGGAACCTTTAGACCTGTTTCAGTTGACAATCTGGACGAACACGAAATGCACTCAGAATTCTATCAGCTTTCTGAGGAGGCTGCTAGCACCCTTCGCTCTGTCAAGAAAAATGGAAGCCGTGTCATCGCTGTCGGAACCACTTCTATCCGCACCTTAGAGACTATTGGTTCCAAGTTTGATGGGCAAATCCAAGCAGATTCTGGCTGGACCAATATCTTTATCAAACCTGGCTATGAGTGGAAGGTCGTGGATGCCTTCTCAACCAACTTCCACTTACCAAAATCAACTCTGGTCATGTTGGTTTCTGCCTTTGCAGGCCGTGAATTAGTCTTAGACGCTTATCACCATGCCATTCAAGAACACTACCGCTTCTTCAGTTTCGGTGATGCCATGTTTATCTATTAATTGTCATAATCAAAAAGCGCATATTATCAGGTATTATAAAACCTTGATAGTATGCGTTTTGTAATGGATAGAAAATGAGTTAATTTATTCTCAAGCTCGGATCTTTCAAACTCTGAACACTGGCATTGATCACCGCACCGACAATCAAAATCTTAGCGATAAGAATAAACCAGAACATCATGACCACCACGACGACGGAACTGAAAAAACGCACGTCCACTAGGTGATTGACATAATTGTTAACATAGACTGAAAAGATATTGAGCAGTAAGGCCAGAGTTAACAAAACAAAGGCACTACCTGGTAATACAGAGCGAATCCGTCGAACCTTAACATTAGGCAGGAAATAATAAAGCATGACCAAGATGGCAAAAATCAAGGAATAGACTAAGGGGCCTGTCAGGTCTTGCAGATAATCAAAAATAGGACTATCCGATTTCCAATAACTTTTGATAAGGTTGAGAAGCATGCGACCAAAGACACTTAGAAAGAGGGCTAAAGCAAAGAGAATCTGCAAGCCAAAACTGACAAACAAACTCATGAGTTGATGAGAAATCATCCCACGATTTTTAGCTACTCCGTAAGCTTTATTAAAGGCTTTCTGCAGAAAGTTCATGGATTTTGAAAATGTCCAGAGGGCTGACAAAATCGCAAAACTCAATAAGCCCGTTGACGGTTGGGTCAGTACTTCTGTGATAATCTTTGCCACCACATCATACATGGTATCGGGCAAGAATTCATTTACAACCTTTAAAAAATTGGAAACTGGAATCTGAAAATAAGGGAGGATATTGACCACCACCAAAAGCAGGGGAAAAATCGAAATCAACCAATAGTAGGCTACTGCGACACTGGTCAGCTCACTATCTGATGCTTGATAATAATGCAAAAAAGCTTTTACTAAAGGCTTATCTATCAGCTCTTTCCACCACTTCTTCATGTCACACTCCTTCACTTACACTCTTTATACTCAATGAAAATCAAAGAGCAAACTAGGAAGCTAGTCGCAGGTTGCTCAAAGCACAGCTTTGAGGTTGCAGATGAAGCTGACGTGGTTTGAAGAGATTTTCGAAGAGTATTAATTAATTTCTTCTTACCAATTCCACCATATCATAAGGCAGGGTATTGGCAGCTTCCTTCAGAGAATAGTTCTCTAAGTTATTTACATTTTGTCGTAACTTCTTGGCATACTTGGTCGTAATCAATCGTTTCTCTTCATATTCGAAAATCAACTTGCGCTCCAGATAATAGCCTCTCAGCATTTCATCGATATTGTTGGGCTTGACACGATTGATAACCCGTTCAACAAAGGCACCACTAGTGATAATAGCTGTTTCACGGAGACGAGAATCCTGCATGAAGCTGATTAAAGAACTCTTATAAACCCCTTTTAGGTTCTCCAAACTTTCGATAATCATCTCTGTGTTTTCTAGATAGAGCTCTGCAATTTGGTCATAGTCAAGGGCCCTGAGTTTCTGTGATTCTTCATTTTTCCAACTGCGGGAGGTCTTGCCAAAGGTAAAAACTTCATGCAGGAGAAAACGTAAAATCCGCAAGGAAACAAGGAAATAATAGGTCAATCGTGACGCGAACTTACGATTGATACTTTGTTCCATGTTTTTCAAATAACGTTGGTAAACTCGATAGGCACGCTCACTCATCTTTTCCTCTTCGTAAGCCTGTTCTAAACCATCACTTTCAATACTGAGGATGAGAAGTTTTAAGGCCTCCCAGTCTTCTTGAGCCCCCTTATTTTCTTGACTCAGGATGAGATTTTCAATACGTCCATGATAATTGTCAATAGCTGCATAGAGGGGAAGTTTATTTTTGGTATCTTCCAACTCTTTTTCCAACTCAATCGTCACTTCATTCAAAATGGCGATATGCATAAGATAATCCTTGCTTTCTTCCTGTTCGTCCGAAAGATGAGGCAAGACCACGAGGCCTGTTAAAAAGCTGACAAGCGTCACACCTGCGACAAGGAAAAGCAAGAGAGGATACTCCTGTTCTAGATTACTTGGTATCAGAAGAATCGTAGCAATCGACACCGTTCCCTTAACACCTGAGAAGGTCAAAAGAAGCATATCCTTCATATACTTATTCAGTTTCTTCTTGAGGCGTCGGGTCCTATAGGCATAATAGCCATAGATCATGACAAAACGAATGGCAAAGAGGACAAAGGTAAGGGCTATAAGAGATACCAATAACAGCAAGGGATTATAGATTGGATTGGTCAAGATAGGTTCTGCTATCATTTCCAGCTCCATCCCTAAAATTACAAAGACAGAACCGTTGAGCATAAAGTTCACTGTGTGCCAGACCGTCTCGGTTACCGTATCCACTTGGGCTTCGAGGAGCGTAATTTTCTTAAAACGGCTTGCCTTTAAAATCCCAGCAACCACAACGGCAATAATCCCTGAAACATGGACTTCTTCTGCCAGAAAGAAGGTCACCAGAGGCAAACTCAATTCTAATAAAAGTTCGCTAGCAATATCCGTTGCGCGCACACTTAGCAAGAATGTGTGAAGGAAACGGTTGACCATGGCTGTTAAAAATCCAATTAAAAAACCGCCTAGAATTGAAAAGATGAGCGAACTACTAGCTTGACCAAGAGAAAAGACTCCAGTTGTCCAAGCTGTCAAGGCAACCTGAAAGGCAACCAAGCCAGAAGCATCATTCAAAAGTCCTTCACCTTTGAGGATATTAGACACGCGCTTAGGAAAGCTAAAACGCTCCGAAAGAGAAGCAAAAGCCACCAAGTCCGTAGGTCCAAGGGCCGCCCCAACAGCCAAGCAAGCCGCCAAGGGAAGACTGAGCCAAAGAAAATGGGCCAAGCCACCCAAACTCAGGGTCGAGATGAAAATCACTGGAAATATGAGATAAACAATGATTCGCCAGTGTTTTAAAATAGCCGTAATATCCGCTTCTTCCGACTCTCGGAAAAGCAAGGGCCCAATAACCAGGGCCAAAAACAACTCTGTATTGAGATGAAAGTCGGTATTGGGTAAAAAGAGACCAATCACAATTCCCAAAAGAATTTGCACCAAAGGGAGAGGCAAAAAGGGCAGAAGTTTATTGGTTGTACTTGAGACAATCAAGACCAGTAAAAATAGGATGAGGTAAATCAGTAATTCCACGCACGTCCTCCTTAATCTTTTTTACAACAGGATTCAAATATCTCCTTCTGCTCTTTGATTTTTTGATCAATCTTGGAACAGTCTTTGTGCTCAATTTTTCGCTGGCAGCGTTCCATTTCAAGAGCTACTAATTTTTTCTTGATTTTAAGCATTTTTTTGCTCATATGTGCTTGGTCTAACACACCCACTGCTCGTTCGTGGTGGGTTGACTCAACAAAATTCTGGCGCATGGCATCCAGCTTTTCACGTAGGTATTGTTTATCCATGTCTATATCTCTCTAATTTTTCAATCATCACTAAAAATGGCGGGTTGTTGACTTGGTTTAAAGTTCGGTAAATGGCAGCTGTATACTCTTGTTGGTTCAACTGGCTAACAAAATTCAAGACAGCATCTCGCTCAATATCTCCTCCCTCATGACCATAGTAAATCATGATAGCAATCCGTCCCCCTTTGACCAGCAAACGACACAGCTTTTCTAAGGCTTCAATAGTTGTCTGCGGTTGGGTAATGACGGACTTATCAGCTGACGGCAGATAACCCAGATTAAAAATTCCTGCCTTAGCCTCTGTCACAAACTGGTCCAGTGTCTCGTGTCCTTGCAAGATTAACTGAGCATTTGTCAGGCCAGCCTGGTCCAAACGCTCTCGGGTCTTTTCCAAGGCTTGCTCCTGAATATCAAAGGCATAGACTTGCTTGGCTAGCTTAGCTAAAAAAAGCGTGTCATGACCATTTCCCATGGTCGCATCCACTACGATATCATCCTGAGTCACTACCTCAGCCAAAAAATCATGTGCCATCTCAAGTGGTCTTTTCATTATTAAACTCCTGTTTTACAGCCTTGCATCCTTGAACACTTCCGCGACGTCGCATCTCCATCTCAATGCTGTTAAGCACTTCCCATTTATTGAGGCTCCACATAGGACCAATCAGCATATCTCTAGGTGCATCTCCTGTGATTCGATGGATGACGATATGCTTGGGAATGATTTCCAATTGGTCACAGATGACCTTTACATATTCGTCCTGGCTCATCAACTGCAAGCGTCCTTCATGATAATCTCTTTGCATACGAGTATTTGTCATAAGATGGAGCAAATGCAGTTTAATCCCTTGAATATCGTTATCCGTGACACAGCGACGGACATTTTCAATCATCATCTCATGGGTTTCACCAGGCAAGCCATTAATAAGATGGGAAACAATCTCAATCTTGGGATACTTTCTCAAACGCTTGACCGTTTCCACGTACAACTCATAGGAATGGGCACGGTTAATCAGAACAGAGGTTGTTTCATAAGTGGTCTGCAAGCCCAATTCAACCGTCACATGCATGCGTTCCGACAACTCAGCCAAATACTCGATAGTTTCGTCTGGTAAACAGTCTGGTCGCGTTCCGATATTGATTCCGACCACACCTGGCTCATTGATAGCCTGCTCATAGCGCTCTCGGATGACTTCCACCTTTTCATGGGTGTTGGTAAAATTTTGAAAATAAACCAGATACTTCTGCACATCCGGCCACTTACGGTGCATAAAGTCAATTTCCTTATAAAATTGCTCACGGATAGGCGCATCTGGTGCTACAATAGCATCTCCAGAACCTGAAACCGTACAAAAAGTACAGCCTCCATGAGCCACAGTTCCATCACGATTGGGACAGTCAAATCCCGCATCAATCGGGACTTTAAAGGTCTTTTCTCCAAATAGTTTTCGATAATAATCATTCAAGGTATTATAAGATTTCATAACTTTCATTATAACAGAAAACATCTACAATCTCAAAAGCCTGACTTTCCTATAAATTCCTCTGTTTCTCGTTTCCTTTAGCGATTTTTTATGATACAATATGGATATGATTTTAATGAAATTAGCATCTATTTTATTATTGATACTGACCTTAGTAGTCTGCATTATCATAACCAAACTTTTTAGATTAAAAAAACTAGGACGAAACTTTGCGGATTTGGCTTTTCCAGTCTTGGTATTTGAGTACTACCTAATCACAGCTAAAACCTTTACCCATAATTTCCTCCCTAGACTGGGACTAGCCCTCTCACTCCTAGCCATTATTCTCGTTTTTTTCTTCCTTTTGAAAAAACGCAGCTTTTACTATCCTAAATTCATCAAATTCTTCTGGCGTGCAGGATTCTTATTAACCCTTGTCATGTATATCGAGATGATTGTTGAATTGATGGCTCAGAAATAAAATCAAAAACACCTCAATCAAACTAAAATACAATGATTGAAGTGTTTTTTTCTTTATATCTTTTTTAATAATTCTTATACTCAATGAAAATCAAAAAGCAAACTAGGAAGCTAGCCACAGGTTGCTAAAAGCACTGCTTTTAGGTTGTAGATAGAACTGACAAAGTCAGCTCAAAACACTGTTTTGAGGTTGCAGATGGAAGCTGA